>JAGWKJ010000031.1 GCA_028865375.1 Hyphomicrobiales bacterium
CATCATCAGCACGAGACCGGTGGCGCCGATCATCCAGGCGGTGTCGGCGGCGTCGATCTTCATCGGCGTCTGTGCGAAGGCAGGCGAGGAGGCGAGTGCTGATGCGATGGCGAGTACGGTCATCGCGAGGCGGCGTGGCCTCTGAGACATTTGAAGATCCCCCGGCTGAAATTTGAGTTTGGTCCGCTGGCGCTTTCCCCCGGCGCACAAGGACCAGTGCTGCAATCCCGCTTTCGCGGGAACGAGCGGTGGTGTCGCTAGAGCGCGTCGACGTCGGTCTCGCCGGTGCGGATGCGCACCGCCTGCTCGATCGGCGTGACGAAGATCTTGCCGTCGCCGATCTGGCCGGTGCGGGCCGCCGTCGTGATCGCATTGATCACCTGGTCCACCATGCCGGCGGAAACCGCGACTTCGATCTTGATCTTGGGCAGGAAGCTGACCGCGTATTCCGCGCCGCGGTAGATCTCGGTGTGGCCCTTCTGGCGGCCGTAACCCTTGACTTCCGTCACCGTGAGGCCGTGCACGCCGAGGGCGGTGAGCGCATCGCGCACCTCCTCCAACTTGAACGGCTTGATGACAGCCATGACGATCTTCATGACGTGGTTCCCGTCTTGCGCGCGCGAGGCGCGGTTGGCGGCACGCCCGATCCCGGGAGATCGGACTTGCTCGCGGTTAAGAATTCAAATCTCGTGCCAAGTCTCGACGACGCGGTAATTCGTTGTAAAGTCGAAGAAAAAATACGGACGTGCTGAGGCTGTATTCGTTAACGACCTCAAACGCACAAAAAATCATCACCGCCGCAATGCGACCGCATTCACCCGATGAAAAAACGATCAACTGCCTAATCATATGGCAGACCCGCGGTGTGGCGTCGTCGAGTGGAAGGCGGGCCTGCGGCCGTCGACGTTCTCGACGCCGTCGCGTCGCGGTATGCTGACTTCCGACGGAGGATCCATGGGCAAGCGATTCACGAGCCTGAACGACGACCATCGCGCGTTCATCGCCAAGCAGAGCATCTTCTTCGCCGCCACCGCGGCGCCGACCGGGCGGATCAACGTCTCGCCGCGCGGCGCCGACGCGTTCCGGATCGTCGGCGACGGCGAGGTCGCCTTTCTCGACCGCACCGGCAGCGGATCGGAAACGTCGGCGCATCTTATGGCGGACGGGCGCATGACGATCATGTTCTGCGCCTTCGAGGGCGCGCCCAACATCCTGAGGCTGTACGGCCGCGGCATGTCGCTGCGCCGTCCCTCGCGCGAATACGCGGAGGCGGTCGCGACCCTGTTCGGCGGCGACGAACCCGCCGGCGCCCGCCAGGTCGTGAAGCTCGCCGTCGAGCTCGTGCAGACGTCCTGCGGCTATGGCGTGCCGCTGTTCGACTTCGCCGGCGAGCGGCCCTCTCTCGACAACTGGGCGACGGCGAAGGGCGAAGCGGGGCTCGCCGAATACCGGCGCGAGAAAAACGCCGCCAGCCTCGACGGCCTGCCCACCGGCTTTGGCGCCTGAGCGCGATGCGCGTCTATTGGATCAATCTCGACCGCCGGCCCGACCGTCGCGCGCTGATGGAGCCACGCCTCGCCGGCTTCGACCACGAGCGCGTCGCGGCGGTCGACGGCGCGTCGCTGCCGACGACGACGGGGCCGCTGTCGCTCTACGAGCGCGCGTGTCTCGAAAGCCATCGCGAGGCGTGGCGTCGGTTCCTCGCCACGGACGCGTCCTGCGCCTGCGTGCTCGAGGACGACCTTCGGCTGTCGCCGGGCTTCGCGGCCTTCGTCGCGACGGACTCTTGGTTCCCTGCCAAAGCGCATGTCGTGAAGCTCGACACCGTGCTTCAAGAAGTCATGCTCGATGACGGCGGATTCCATTTCAGCGGCAGGGTCCTGCGAAGGTTGCGGACCCATCACGAGAGCGGCGGCGCCTATGTGCTCGGCCGCGAAGGCGCAGAACGCTTTCTGGCGCTAGGCGAGGCCGCCGACACGCCGGTGGATTATGTGCTGTTTCCGCGCGATCCCGCGTGGCGCGGCGTGAATGCGTTCCAAGTGACGCCGGCCGTCGCCATCCAAGAGGAATTCCTCGATGACGCGACCGCGTCCGTCGCACGAAGTTCGATCCAGCGGCTGACGACGAAGCGGAGAAGGAGCCTATCCGCCAAGCTCCGCCGCGAGGTCGGGCGAATTGGGCGCGACGCCGGCCGAGCGGCGGTCAACGCTTACCGCCGTCATGCGCTCGGCCTCGAGCCGACCGTCGTGCGCTACGAGTGAGCGCGGCTCAGCGCGTGCGGCGGCGGATCAGGCCTTCCTGCATCGCGGTGGCGACGAGCGAGCCGTCGCGCGCGAAGAACATGCCGCGCGTGAGGCCGCGCGCCCCCGACGCGTTGGGACTGTCCTGCGCATAGAGCAGCCATTCGTCGGCGCGGAACGGCCGGTGGAACCACAGGGCGTGGTCGAGGCTCGCGACCTGGATCTCCGGTTCGAAGATCGTGCGGCCGTGCGCGACCAGCGCGGTGTCGAGCAGCGTGTAGTCGCTGATGTAGGCGAGCATCGCGCGATGCTGCGCGGGATCGTCGGACAGCGTCCCGGCCGCGCGCACCCAGACGTCCTGCCGCGCCACGGCCGGCGCGGGCCCGCCGGCGGCCGCGCGGCCGAGATAGCGCGAGGCGTCGACGACGCGGAACTCGACCGGCTTCTGCAGCGAGAAATAATGACGCGCCTGCGGCGGCGCGCCCGCCGCCGCCAGCAGGGCGAGGTCGTCGGGCAGGCCCTCGGGGCCCGGCACGTCGGGCATCGGCACGTGATGCGAGAAGCCGGGCTCCTCGGCCTGGAAGGAGGCGATCATCGTGAAGATCGGCCGGCCGTGCTGGATGGCGGTGGTGCGGCGCGTCGTGAAGCTGCCGCCGTCGCGCATCCGCTCGACCTGGTAGACGATCGCCGCCTCCGGATCGCCGCCGAGCATGAAATAGGCGTGCAGCGAATGGGGCGCGCGGCCCTCCACCGTGCGCTGCGCGGCGACCAGCGCCTGCGACACGACGAGGCCGCCGAAGACGCGCTTCCAGCCGCCGCGCGGCGCGGCGGCGCGGAAGATGTCGACTTCGATCGGCTCGAGGTCGAGCTGGGAGAGCAATCGCGCCAGCGGCGCGGGGTCCTTGGTCGTCGCATCCATCCGCGCATGGTGGCGGACGGGGCGGATTCGTCAAGCGGGCGGGGCGGGGGCGACGGCGCGGGACGGCGCAAGCGGAGAATGCGCGATCGAACGCCGTCGCCGACTTCGCGCCCGAACCTCCGCCGTCTTTGCGAGTGAAGCGAAGCAACCCAGACTTCCGGAAAGACCTCGCCCTTTGGCGAAGTTCACTGGATTGCTTCGGAGCTCACGCTCCTCGCAAAGACGGAAAGGGCGAGGAAAGGCCGCTTCGGCGATGGCGCGGTACGGGCCGCCGCCTTGACGCGCGCCGCGCCGGCGCTGATCGTCGGGTCTTCATCGGAGGAGGCCGCGATGGGCGAATTGACGGTGACGAGCTTCGTCACGCTCGACGGCGTGATGCAGGCGCCGGGGGCGCCGAAGGAAGACACGAGCGGCGGCTTCGCATGGGGCGGCTGGGTGTTCCCGCTCGCCGACGCGGACATGGGCGCGACCATGGTCGGCATATTCGACAAGGCCGGCGCGTTCCTGCTCGGGCGCGGCACCTACGACATCTTCGCCGCCCATTGGCCCCGGGTCACGGACCCCGACGACCCCGTCGCCTCCAAGCTCAATGCGCTGCCCAAGCACGTCGCGACCCGCGGCACGAAGACGCTGTCGTGGGCGAACGCGCGGGCGGTCCACGACGTCGTCGCCGCCGTGCCGCGGTTGAAGGCGGAGACCGACGGCGAATTGCAGGTCCATGGCAGCCCGGGGCTGATTCAGACGCTGCTCGCCGAGGATCTCGTCGATGAATTGCGGACCATCGTCTTCCCGGTGACGATCGGTCACGGCAAGCGGCTGTTCGGCGCCGGCGCCAAGCCCGCGAGTTTCGAGCTCGTGTCGTCGAACGCGACCTCGAAGGGCGCCATCGTCGCGGTCCATCGCCGCGCCGGGCCGTTGAAGACGGGTTCCTTCGCGCTCGATTGAATGCGCGCGGCCGCGCGGGGCCGCAGCGCGTCAGTGCGCGAGCGCCTTCACGATCGATTCGGTCACCTTCTTGGCGTCGCCGAACAGCATCATCGTGTTGTCGCGGTGGAACAGCTCGTTCTCCACCCCGGCGTAGCCCGAGCCCATGCCGCGCTTCACGAACAGCACGGTCTTCGCCTTTTCCACGTCGAGCACCGGCATGCCGTAGATCGGCGAGGCCTTGTCGGTCTTGGCGGCGGGGTTGGTCACGTCGTTGGCGCCGATGACATAGGCGACGTCGGCCTGCGCGAACTCGTTGTTGATGTCTTCCAGCTCGAACACCTCGTCGTAGGGCACGTTGGCCTCGGCGAGCAGCACGTTCATGTGGCCGGGCATGCGTCCCGCCACCGGATGGATCGCGTATTTGACGTCGACGCCCTTCTTCTTGAGCGTGTCGGCCATTTCGCGCAGCGCGTGCTGCGCTTGGGCGACCGCCATGCCGTAGCCCGGCACCACGATCACCTTTTCGGCGTTGCCCAGGATGTAGGCGGCGTCGTCGGCCGAGCCCTGCTTGACCGGCCTCGCCTCCTTCGCGCCGCCGGCCGCCGTCGTCTCGCCGCCGAAGCCGCCGAGGATCACGGACAGGAACGCGCGGTTCATGCCCTTGCACATGATGTAGGACAGGATCGCGCCCGACGAGCCCACCAGCGCGCCGGTCACGATCAGCGCCATGTTGCCGAGCGTGAAGCCGATGCCCGCCGCCGCCCAGCCCGAATAGGAATTGAGCATCGATATCACGACCGGCATGTCGGCGCCGCCGATCGGCACGATCAGCAACACGCCCAGCGCCAGCGCGATCGCCGCCACGATCCAGAACGGGACCGGCGAAGCCGTGGCCACGAAGACGACGATCGACAGCACGAGCGCGGCGCCGAGGCCCGCGTTGATCGCGTGCCGGCTCGGCAGCAGGATCGGCTTGCCCGACATCCGGCCGTCGAGCTTCAGGAACGCGATCACGGAGCCGGTGAAGGTCGCCGCGCCGATGGCCAGTCCCAGCGACATCTCCACCAGGCTCTGGCCGTGGATCGCGCCGGGCTCGCCGATGCCGAAGGCCTGGGGCGCGTAGAGCGCGCCCGCCGCCACCAGCACGGCGGCGAGGCCGACCAGCGCATGGAACAGGGCGACGAGTTGCGGCATCGCGGTCATCGACACGGTGCGCGCGCGCCAGGCGCCGATGCCGCCGCCGATGGCGATCGCCGCCAGCGCGCTCAGCCAGCCGACGAAGCCGCCGGGCGGCGCGACCAGCAGCGTCGTGACGACGGCGATGCCCATGCCGACCATGCCGAAGCGGTTGCCTTGGCGGGAGGTGGCGGGCGAGGACAGGCCGCGCAGCGCGAGGATGAACAGCACGCCGGCGACGAGATAGGCGAGCGCGGAGAGGTTGGCGGACATGCGCGCTCAGCCCTTCTTCTTGTACATCGCGAGCATCCGTTCGGTGACGAGGAAGCCGCCGAAGATGTTCACGCTGGCCAGCATGAGGGCGAAGAAGCCGAATACGTGCGATGCCGCCGTGCCCGCGCCCGCCGCGCCCACCGCGAGCAGCGCGCCCACGACGATCACGGAGGAGATCGCGTTGGTCACCGACATCAGCGGCGTGTGCAGCGCCGGGGTGACCGACCACACGACGTAATAGCCGACGAACACCGCCATGACGAACACGGCGAGGCGGAACACGAACGGGTCGATCGCCCCGCCCGTGGCCGCCTGCACGGCGTCGCCGGCGGGATGGCCGACCGCCGTCGCGTAGCGCTGCGCCGCGTCGAGCACGGAATTGAGGAACTGCTGGGTGGCGTCGCTGGCCATGGCCCGCCTCTCGGGTTGCCCGGCTCAGGCCGGCGGCTTCAAACGGGGATGCACGACCGCGCCGCCGCTGGCGACCAGCGTCGCCTTGAGGATCTCCTCCTCGCGGTCGGGCTTGAATTCCTTGGTCGCCTTGTCGAACATCGGTTCGCAGAAGGCGTAGAGGTTGCGCGCGTAGAGCGCGGCGGCCGCGCCGCCGAGGCTTGTGACGGCCGACGAGCCCACGATGATCGCGCCGTTCGGGGTCGTCACCGTCTCGCCCGCCTTCGCGCCCTCGACGTTGCCGCCGCGCTCGACCGCGAGGTCGATCAGCACGGATCCCGGTTTCATCGCGGCGACCATGGCGGCGGTCACCAGCCGGGGCGCCGGACGGCCCGGGATCAGCGCGGTGGTGATCACGACGTCCTGCTTGGCGACGTGGCCGGCCACCAGCTCGGCCTGCTTGGCCTTGTAGGCGTCCGACATTTCCTTGGCGTAGCCGCCCGCGGTCTCGGCCTGCCTGAATTCGTCGTCCTCGACGGCGACGAACTTCGCGCCGAGCGATTCGACCTGCTCTTTGGTGGCGGGCCGGACGTCGGTGGCGGTGACGATCGCGCCGAGCCGGCGCGCGGTGGCGATCGCCTGAAGCCCGGCGACGCCCACGCCCATCACGAACACGCGAGCCGCCGGTACGGTGCCCGCCGGCGTCATCATCATCGGGAACACGCGGCCGAACGCGCCGGCCGCGTCGATCGCCGCGCGATAGCCCGCGAGGTTGGCCTGCGACGACAGCACGTCCATCGACTGCGCGCGCGTGATGCGCGGCAGGAACTCCATCGCGTAGGCGTCGAGCCCGGCTTCCGCGCAGGCCTGCGGCGCGCCGCCGGCGCCGAACGGATCGAGCATGGCCACGAGCGTCGCGCCGTGCGCCGGCGAACGCAGCGCCGAGGAACCGGGCGCGCGCACCTGGAGGACGAGGTCGGCCCCGCCGAGCGCGGCCGCCGCGTCGGGCGCGATCTCGGCGCCGACGTCCGCATAGGCCTGATCGGGCAGGCCGGCGCGAAGGCCGGCGCCGGCCTCGATCCGCACTTTCGCGCCGAGCGCGGCGAACTTCTTCGCGGTTTCTGGCGTGATCGCGACCCGGGTTTCGCCGGTCGCGGTCTCGCGGGCGGTGGCGACGATCATCGCGCGCTCAGAGGAAGACGAAGAGCAGGAACGACAAGACGAACGCCGGCGCGACCGCGCGCCAGCCCATCGACGACATCGCGCCCGCCGCCATGCCCGCGACGTCGAGGATCAGCATCAGCAGCGCCCAGCCGCCGTGGCCCTTGATGCCCCATACGCCCAGGATGAACAGGATGGCGGCGACGCCCACGCTCAGCACTTCGGCGAGCTTCAGGAACGAGGCATAGGTCGAGACGTGCGCGGCGAGGTCGCCGTCTGCAGTCGCTTCGTCGGACATTCTGGAATCCCCCCCCCGTGCGGAACTTCCCCCGCGGCTTAGCCGATGGCGCCGGCGGCTTCAATCGGCACGGCCGGGATTCGTTCGGCCGCGGCGATCCGTCCCTCAATCGACCAGGGTCGAGCGCGCGGGGAACAGAACCTCGGCCAACGTGCCCTCGCCCTTGGCGCTCGACAGCGAGAAACGGGCGCGGTTGGCCTCCGCCATCGCCTTGGTCAGCGGCAGGCCCAGCCCGGTGCCGCCGGCCCGGCCGGGATGGGCCTGGCCGAACGGTTCCAGCGCCGCCACGAGGCCCGCCTCGTCCATGCCCTCGCCGGTGTCGCGCACGCGCAGCGTCGCCTCGCCCGCCTCGCCGCGGGCCACTGACAGGATCGCCTGGCCGCCCGGCGCCGTGAACTTCAGCGCGTTCGACAGCAGGTTGAGCAGGATCTGGCGCAGCGAGCGCGCGTCGGCGACCACGCGCAGCGGGCGCGACGGGCAGGACAGCCGCAGCACCACGCGCGCGCGCGCGGCCTCGCCCTGCATCAGCGAGGCGGCCTCGCGCGCGACGGCCACGAGGTCGACCGCCGCGAAGTTCATCTCGCTGCGGCCGGCTTCGATCTTGGCGAGGTCGAGCAGGTCGTTGACGAGGCTCGTGACGTGCGAGGCCGAGGCGTGGATGTCCTTCAGGTACTCGCGGTAACGCTCGTTGCCGATCTCGCCGAACCGGCCCTCGATCATCAGTTCTGCGAAGCCGACCACGGCGTTGAGCGGCGTGCGGATCTCGTGGCTCATGCGGGCGAGGAAGCGCGATTTCTCCGCGCTCGCGGCCTCGGCGCGGGCGACCGCCGCCTCGCGCCCGCGCTCGACGCGCAACGCCTCGGTTTCGTCGCGGATCGCGACCGCGAAACGCGCCTCGCCGCCCGCCGGCAGCGAGCCCACGCGCAGGCGCGCCGTGGCGACGCGACCGCCGGCCGCCCGCAGCGACGCCTCGAACGGCTCGGCGGACTTGCCGCCCGCCCGAGCCGCCTCGAGCCGCGCGCGGAACGGGGCATGCGCGTCGCCGCGCAGCAGCGCGTGGAACGGCTCGCCGGCGATCTCGTTCTGCCCGTAGCCCAACGTCGCCTCGGCCGCCGCGTTGAGCGACAGCACGCGACCTTCGACGTCGAGCAGCGCGAGGCCCTCGGCGACGAGATCGAACGCCGCGGCCTCCGCGCCCCGTCCCGCGAGCGCGGCCGAGGGGCGATGCAGCGACAGCAGCGTCGCGGCGCCCCCTGGCCAATCGAGCGTCTGGCTTCTGGCCTGGGCCGCGATCACTTCGCCGTCGGCCGCGCGCAACGTGACCGGATGGCCGCAATCGCGGTCGGCCAGGCCCTCGTCGGCGACCGAGAGCACCGGGCGCAGCCCGCCCGAGCCGGCGAAACCCGCGAGATCCGCGAAGCCCAGCAATTCGAGCGCGGTGCGATTGGCGTAGAGCGGCGCGCCGTCTCGATGCACGACGACCCCGACGGGCAGGCGGTCGAGCGCGGCGACCAAATGGGCGGGCTCGGGGCCGTCGCCCACGACGTCCGCGGCCGGCGCGTCGGGATGCGGACCGTCGTCGGGCGGGTCCGGCGGGCCGTCTCGAAGGTCGAACGGCGCGCGCGCGCCTTCGTCCGCCGGGCGCGCGCCCAGCGCGCGCGCGATCTCGCGAAAGGCGTTGCGTTCGTGGGGATCGAGATCGACGAAGCCGTTGGCGTTGGCGGCGGCGGGCGAGTTGACGAAGCCCGGCCGCAGCGGCACGACGTTGGTGGCGGCGGCACGCGGGGCCTGCGGGATCGCGGCCGGCGCGCGGTCGTGTTCGACTCGCGCGGCTTGCACGACCTCCCGTCCGTCGGACGCCGTCGGCGGGACGGCCGCCGGCGCCAGCGCGAAGCCGGTGAAGCCCGTGAAGCCGAGCGTGGCGGTGCGGCGCGGCGCCCCCGCGAACGACAGATGCCGTCCGCCGACCAGGCCGACCGGCACGTCCATGAACGACGCGCGGCTCTCGACGGCCGCGATCAACGCGGCGGCAGTGCCGACCCGTAGCGCATAGTCGACGAGCGTCTCGCCGGCGCGCGGCGCTTCCGCCACGTCGGCCGCCTCGGGCGAGACGAACTCGAACCGCCCGTCGCGGTCGGTGCGCCACAGCAACCGGCGGCGTTTCGCGCCTTCGGCGGGTGCACCGGCATCCTTGGTTTCGGCCTCGAACATGCCCTCAACGACCCTTTAGACGCACGACTGGACTCGACGTTCGCATTTCGTCCCAGCTTAGGGCGCGCACGCCGCCCCGTCCACGCCGGTGCGAGGTCTTCCACAGGCGGATGGTCGCCCTGCGCCTTGTGCAACGCAAAAAATGTTGCAATGCACAAATGCCCGTTCTATATGCAGGTCAAGGAAACGAGACCCTGATCGCGAGGACGAAAATGGCCAACCAAGGATTCGAGATTCCGACCGACATGCGCGACTTCGCCGAGAAGAGCGTCGAGCGCGCCCGCAAGGCGTTCGAGGGCTTCGTCGAGGCCGCGCAGAAGGCGCAGAACGCCGTCGACGTCGCCGCTTCGACGGCGCAGGGCGGGGCGCGCGACGCCTCCGCCAAGGCGCTCGGCTTCGCCGAGCAGAACGTCGCCGCCGCGTTCGAGCTCGCCTCGAAGGTCGTGAAGGCGAAGGACATCCAGGAGGTCGTGAACCTCCAGACCGAGTTCGTGAAGACGCAGATGGCTTCGATCGGCGCCCAGGCGCAGGCCTTCGGCGACACGATCCGCAAGGCCGGCAAGGCCTGACAAACCCGCCGGACGGCGACGCCCGGCGACTTCCACCGCACCGCTCAATCCCCTCCAGTCAAGGATCACGACAATGGCCGCCGCTTCCAAGAAACCCGTCACGCTCGCTTCGTCCGCCGAGGACTTCAAGTTCGAGACCGCCAACGTGTTCGACATCTCCGAGACCCTGCGCACGGCGCAGGAGAGCGCCCGCAAGGTCGCCGAGGACGGCGTCGAGCAGGCCCGCGCGGCCTATTCGCGCGCCAAGGACGCCGCCGAGCAGACCTCGGGCTCGGCCGAAGCGACGTTCGAAGCCGCCAAGAAGGGCTTCGCGACGCTGAACGCCAAGACGGTCGAGACGCTGCGCGCGCACGCCGAAGCCGGCTTCGACCACGTCGAGCAGCTGTTGGCCGCCAAGGACGTGTCGGAAGCCTTCGCGCTGAACGGCGCGTTCGCCCGCAAGACCTTCGAGGCCTTCACGGCGCAGGCGAAGGATTTCGCCGCGCTCGCCCAGAAGGTCGCCGCCGAGACCCAGGCGCCCTTCAAGGCGCAGGTCGAGAAGGCCATCTCGGCCGCTCGCTGAGCTTCGTCCGCTTCGACGGGCCGTCCTCCGCGAGGCCGGCGGCGCGTCGCCCAAGCGTTGCGTAGAGCGTCACCTCCAGAGTTCGGACGGCATCCCTCCCTCCGCCGTCCGTCGCGCCGTCCCGCTCCCGCGGGGCGGCGTTTTTTTGGCGATCGCGTCACGTCCCGCGCACGGCGAAGTGAAGCGACGGGGCCTGTCGCGCGCGGGCGCGAGGGCCTAAATCGGGGCTCGGAGACATCGCCATGAACCTGCAATCCCTGTTCCAGCGCAAGGCCGACGGTTTTCCCGCCGGCCGCGCCGATCCGATCCCGACCGCCGACACGCATTTCCTCAACCACCGCCGGCTCGCCGGCCCTTATCCGCAGGGAGTCGAGACGGCGATCGTCGCGCTCGGCTGTTTCTGGGGCGCGGAGCGCGCGTTCTGGCGGCTGGGCGAGGGCGTCCACGTCACGGCGGTCGGCTATGTCGCGGGCGCGACGCCCAACCCGACCTACGAAGAGGTCTGCACCGGCCGCACCGGCCACGCCGAGGCGGTGCTGGTGGCGTTCCGACCCGAGTCGATTTCCTACGACGCGCTGCTGAAGACGTTCTGGGAATCGCACGACCCGACGCAGGGCATGCGCCAGGGCAACGACGTGGGCACGCAATATCGCTCGGGCGTCTATCCGCTGAACGAGGCGCAACGCGTCGCCGCGGAAGCCTCGAAGGCGGCCTATGCCGAGGCGCTCGCCGAACGCGGCCTCGGGCCGATCACCACCGAGATCGCCGCGCCCGGGCCGTTCTATTTCGCCGAGGCCTATCACCAGCAATATCTGGCGAAGAACCCGAACGGCTATTGTGGACTCGGCGGCACCGGCGTGTCGTGCCCGATCGGGACCGGCGTGCAGGGATAGGCGCCAACCCTCTCCCGCCCGGGAGAGGGTCGATGCTAAGCGTCGGGGTGAGGGTTTATGACCTCGCGACGCAACCCTCATCCGGCCCTCCGGGCCACCTTCTCCCGGCGGGAGAAGGAATCGCGCGTGTGATTGAAATGGAGCGCACGAACCTCCACCCTCTCTGCGAGCGAAGCGATCCGGTCCTTTGGGAAGTGCGCGCCGTTTCGCGGAGGGCGTCTGGATCGCTTCGTCGCTTTCGCTCCTCGCAAAGACGGCGAGGGCGCGGGAATGCCGCGCACGGAAGCGTCCCGTTCCGCCCCGCCGCGTTGCCCATCGAGGCGCGCGACGATAAACGGACGACGGACCCGGAGACCCCATGCCCGCCAAGCCGCTGCGCCTGCACGCGACCGACGCCGACGACCTCGAAGTGCTGTCCGCGCACGCGCAGGACATGGTCGTGCGCGTCGAGGACATGGCCTTCCAACCGCGCGAGGCGCGCTTCGCGCTCGCCGGCGCGCGGTTCTGCCGCGCGGGATCGCGCGGGCCGCTGGGCAAGCGATGCCTCGCGGGGATGCACTTCGACTTCGTGCGCAAGGCGAGCCGGATCGGCTTCGACCGCGCGGCCGACGGCACAGCCAACCTGTTGGCGATCTTTTTCGTGCCCGGCGAGGCGCCCGCCGGCGAGGTCGTGCTGACGTTCTCGGACGGCGCGCTCGTGCGCTTGACGGTCGATTGCGTCGAGGCGCAGATGCGCGACCTCACGCCGGCTTGGCCCGCGCGCGCCAAGCCGCACCACGACTGAAACCGCCCAGCCCGGACCCCGACCATGCCCATGACCCTCGACCACGACGCGCCCGACTTCGCGCGGCGCTTCGAGGACCTGCTCGGCCAGAAGCGGGAGTCGGCCGCCGACGTCGATTCCGCGGTCGTCGCCATCGTCGAGGACGTTCGCGCGCGCGGCGAGGCGGCGCTGCGCGACTACTCGGCGAAGTTCGACCGGCTCGATCCCGCCATTCCTTTGCAGGTGCCGGCGGGCGAGATCGCGGAAGCGCGCGCGGCCTGCAAACCGGAGGCGCTGAAGGCGCTCGAATTCGCCAGGTCGCGCATCCTGGCCTTCCACGAGCGGCAGAAGCCGGTCGACCAGACGTGGGAGGACGGGCTCGGCGTCACGCTGGGCTGGCGCTGGCGGGCGGTGGAATCGGTCGGGCTATACGTGCCGGGCGGCGCGGCGGCCTATCCGTCCTCGGTGCTGATGAACGCGGTGCCCGCCAAGGTCGCGGGCGTGCCGCGCCTGACCATGGTCGTGCCGGCGCCCGACGGGCGCATCGCGCCGCTCGTGCTCGCGGCCGCCGCGCTGGCGGGCGTCGACGAGGTGTTCCGCGTCGGCGGCGCGCAGGCGATCGCCGCGCTCGCGTACGGCGCCGGGCCGATCCGGCCGGTGGCCAAGATCGTGGGGCCGGGGAACGCCTATGTGGCGGCCGCCAAGCGCCGCGTGTTCGGGACGGTCGGCATCGACATGATCGCGGGACCCTCCGAGGTGGTGATCCTGGCCGACGGCGGCGCCAACGCGGCGTTCGTCGCCGCCGACCTGCTGGCGCAGGCCGAGCACGATTCCGCCGCGCAATCCATCCTCGTCACCAACGACGGCGGGCTCGCACTCCGCGTCGAGGCGGAGGTCGAGCGCCAGCTCGCGAACCTGCCGCGCAAGGCGATCGCGTCGGCGAGCTGGCGCGACTTCGGCGCGATCCTGCGCGTGCCGACGCTGCTCGCCGCGATTCCGCTCGTCGACCGCCTCGCGCCCGAGCATCTCGAGATCCACGCCGCCGACGCCGAGGGCCTGGCGGGCCTCGTGCGCAACGCCGGCGCCATCTTCCTCGGCGCCATGACGCCCGAGGCGATCGGCGACTACGTCGGCGGTTCGAACCACGTGCTGCCGACCGGGCGCTCGGCGCGGTTCTCGTCGGGCCTCGGCGTGCTCGACTTCGTGAAGCGCACGTCGCTGCTGTCCTGC
>JAGWKJ010000305.1 GCA_028865375.1 Hyphomicrobiales bacterium
CGGTCGCGGGCGGGAAACTGGTATAGGGACGGTCCCCATCGGAGGTCGTCCATGAAGCTCTCGCGTTCGCTTTCAATCTACGCCGCCACATTCGTCGCGGGCCTCGCAACGGTTGCTACCGCCCAAACGGCGCCGAAGCCGGGCGGCGCTTACTGGGGCGAACCGTCGGTCGACGGCGGCAAATGTTGCACGACGCTCGGCGAGGTGCGCGACAACATCGACCGGATCGACGACGCGCTCATCAAACTCATGTCGGAGCGCGAGAAATACGTCGCGGAAGCGGGCCGCTTCAAGAAGGATCCGGCGGCCGTCTCCGACCCGAAGCGCGTCGAGGCGATCATCGTCAAGGTGCGCGCGCAAGCCACCAAGGACGGCCTCGCGCCCGACGTCGCCGACCGCGCGTTCCGCGCCATGATCGCCGGCTTCGAGGATTACGAGCGCGCCGAATGGCTGAAGCGCCATCCCGCGAAATGACCCTCACCGCGCCACGACGATTCGCTTGGCCGCCCGCGTCACGGCCGTATAGAGCCAGCGCGCGCGGTTCTCGCGAAACGCATAGGATTCGTCGAACACGAGCACGTCGTCCCATTCCGATCCCTGCGCCTTGTGGGCGGTGAGCGCGTAGCCGTAGTCGAACTCGTCGGATTCGCGGCGCCGCGCGAACGGGATTTCCGCCTCCCCGCCCTCGAAGAACTGGGACAGCACGCGCACCCGCGCGGCCTTGCGGCCGGTCTCCTCCTCGGGCTTCAGCGTGAATTGCAGGAACTGGCCGCGCGGCGCGCGAACCTCTTCGACGCGCCACAGGCCGCCGTTTAGTAGGCCCTTCTTGCGGTCGTTGCGCAGGCACACCAGCTTGTCGCCCGCCTCTGGCGTCGGTTTCGTGAACCCCTTCAGCGACCGGATGCGCGCGTTGAGCGCGCGGCGCGTCTTGTTGAGGCCGGCCAGCACTTGGTCGGCGCCGAGCGCGGCCTTCGCGTCCACCTCGGCGCGGCGGATCACGCGGCTGTCGCCGTGGGCGCCAAGCGGCAGGTCGCGCCCCTCGCGCGCCAGCATCGAGAGGCGGACGATCGGGTCGTCCTGCGCCTGGCGATGGATTTCGGTCAGCATCGCGTCGGGTTCGGCCTCGGTGAAGAAGCCGCCGCCCTTGATCGGGGGCAGCTGCGCCGGGTCGCCCAGCACCAGCACCGGCTTGCCGAAGGACAGCAGGTCGCGGCCGAGCTCCTCGTCGACCATCGAGCATTCGTCGATCACGATCAGGTCGGCGCGGGCGGCGGGCCCGTCGTCGACGAGCTTGAACAGCGGCGTCTCGGCGTCGGTCTCGGTCGCCTTGTAGATCAGCGAATGGATGGTGGAGGCGCCCTCGCAGCCGCGCGCGCGCAGGGCCAGCGCCGCCTTGCCCGTATAGGCGGCGAAGGCGACCTTGCCCGCGACGCCCTCGGCGAGATGGCGCGCCAGCGTCGTCTTGCCGACTCCGGCGTAGCCGAACAGCCGGAACACTTGGCGGTCGCGCGCCTTGATCCAACGCGATACCTCGATCAGCGCCTGCGCCTGCTGGGGCGACCATTCCACGCGATCAGCCCTTCACGCGGGTCGCTTCGAAGGCGGGCGTCGCCGCCGCGAACCCGTCGAGCCAGGCGACCAGGCGGGGATGCGCCGCCCGCCATTCGCCCGAAAAGCGCAGGTCGAGATAGCCGAGCGCGCAGGCGAGCGCGATCTCGCCGAGGTCGGGCGTCGCGCCCGACGCATAGGACATCGCGGTCGCTTCGAGCTGGGCGAGCCCCCGGTCGACCTTGCCGGCCTGGTGATCGAGCCACTTGGGTTCGCGCCGCGCCTCCTCGCGAAACCGCGTCTCGTAGATGCGCAGGATCGAGGCGTCCATGATGCCGTCGGCCAGCGCCTGTGCGCGCAGGACGGCGAAGCGCGCGGGGCCCGGCGGGGGAAGGATTTTGCCGCCGCCGGCCAGCCAGTCGAGATATTCGACGATGACCCGGCTGTCATAGAGCGTCGTTCCGTCGTCGAGGATCAGCGTCGGAATCTTGCCCAGCGGGTTTTGTCCGCGCAGCGAATCCGCGGGATTCGACGTGTCCGCGACTTCGATGCTCACGCGGTCCGAGAGGCCGAGGACCGAAAGCGCGATCTTGACCTTGCGGCCGAACGGCGAGGGCGGCGAGGAACGCAGGATCATGGGAAGACCGTCGGGCTGGGGAAACGCGGAAGCGTCGCATACGACCGGCCGGAGCAAATGGAAAGCCGTCCGCCCCGCGCCGGTAATTCCGCGCGGCGCCCGCCTCAGACCGCCGCCGCCTCCTTGGCGCGCTCGGCGCGCTTGCGGTCGTTGGGGTCGAGCAGCGACTTGCGCAAGCGGATCGACTTCGGCGTGACCTCGACGAGCTCGTCGTCCTGGATGTAGGCGAGCGCCTTTTCCAGGGTCATCTGGATCGGCGGCGTCAGGCGCACGGCTTCGTCCTTGGAATGGGTGCGGATGTTGGTGAGCTTCTTGCCTTTGAGCACGTTCACTTCGAGGTCATTGTCGCGAGTGTGCTGGCCCACGATCATGCCCTGATAGACCTTCCAGCCCGGCTCGATCATCATCGGGCCGCGGTCCTCGAGGTTCCACATCGCGTAGGCGACGCTCTCGCCGGCTTCGTTCGAGATCAACACGCCGTTGCGCCGGCCCGCGATGTCGCCCTTGTAGGCCCCCCAGTTGTGGAACAGCCGGTTCATGATCGCGGTGCCGCGCGTGTCGGTGAGCAGCTCGCCCAGATACCCGATCAGGCCGCGCGTCGGCGCCAAGAACACCAGGCGCAGGCGGCCGCCGCCGGAGGGGCGCATCTCGACCATCTCGCCCTTG
>JAGWKJ010000032.1 GCA_028865375.1 Hyphomicrobiales bacterium
TGCTGTTCAGCCATCCCGTATGCGCGTTGCACGAGACGCCGCCGGGCCACCCGGAACGCTCGGAACGAATGAAGGCGGTGCTCGACGCTTTGGCGGCGCCGGCTTTTGCCGGACTCGTTCGGGTCGAGGCGCCGCTGGTCGCGCCGGAAGCGATTCTCCGCGTCCATCCCGAGGACTATGTCGACGCGATTCGCGCTTCGTCGCCGATGGCGGGGCTGGTGGGGCTCGACCCCGACACGACGATGGGCCCCCATTCGCTGGAGGCTGCCGAACGCGCGGCCGGCGCCGCCACCGCCGCGGTAGACGCCGTGTTCGAGGGCCGGGCGGCCAACGCCTTCGTCGCCTGCCGGCCGCCGGGACATCATGCCGAGCGCTCGCGCGCGATGGGCTTCTGCCTGTTCAACGCCGCGGCGATCGCGGCGCGACATGCACAGGTCGAGCGGGGCGCGCGAAAGGTGGCGATCGTCGACTTCGACGTCCACCACGGCAACGGCGCGCAGGACGTGTTCTGGGACGACCCGAGCGTGCTCTATTCGTCCACGCACGAGATGCCGCTCTATCCCGGCACCGGGGCGCGCGAGGAAGCCGGCGCGCATGGCCAGATCGTCAACGCCCCGCTGCGCGCGGGCGACGGGGGAAGCGCGTTCCGCGCCGCGATGGAACAGCTCGTGCTGCCGCGCGTGGAAGCCTTCGCGCCCGACCTGCTGATCGTCTCGGCGGGCTTCGACGCGCATCGGCGCGACCCGCTCGCGCATCTCGAACTCGAGGAAGGCGATTTCGCCTGGGCGACCTCGGCGCTCGCCGCCGTCGCGCGCCGCGCCTGCGGCGGGCGGCTCGTGTCGCTGCTCGAGGGCGGTTACGACCTCGAAGGGCTCGGCCGTTCGGCGGCCGCCCATGTCGGCGCGTTGATGGCCGCGTCCGACGGCGGTTGACGCCCGCTCAGCTCTTCAGGCCGCGCTCGCGCACCATGTAATTGTCGTAGGGGTATTGCGAGACCTGCCACCACAGGGTCTCGGCGTCGCGGAACGCGAGATAGGGCTTGGCGATCGCCGCGAACTTCGGATCCTGCGAGGACAGGTCGTCGTAGATGCCCTGCGCAGCGCGCGCGAAGGCGGCCGCGACGTCGGGCGGGAACAGGAACACGCGCGCGCCCGCGACCACGAGACGCTTCAGCGCGAACGGATTGGCGGCGTCGTAGCGCGCCTCGACGGCGCGCGCGGCGCGCGCGGCCGCCGCCGTGAGCGCCGCCTGGAACGGCTTGGGCAGCGCGTCGTATTTCTCCGTCGAGACGAGGAAATGGAGCTGCAAGCCGTTCTTCCACGGCGCGGGATAGGCGTAGTGGGGCGCGACCGAGGAGATCGCGCGGCCGGCGCCGGCGGGCGACGCGTCGAACCGTTCGTCGTCGACCGGGCTCACCCAGTCCAGCGCGTCGAGCGCCCCCGACTTCAGCGCGTCGAGCGCCTGGCCTCGCGCGGTCGCGGTCGGAACGGCGCCGACTTTTTCGAACATCTTGCCGGCGAAGCCGCCGACGCGGATCTTCGCGCCCTTGAGGTCGTCGATCGACAGCACGGGCTTGCGGAACCAGCCGCCCATCTGCGCGCCGGTGTTGCCGGCCGGCAGCGCGCGCAGCTTGGCGTCGGCGAGCGCCGCATCCACGAGCTCGCGGCCGCCGCCCGCCTCGAACCATGCCGCGAGCTGGCGCGGATTCATGCCGAACGGCGTCGAGGCGGCGAGCGCGAGTTCGGGCCGCTTGTCCCAGAAATAATGGAGCGCGACATGGGCGATTTCGGCGCCGCCGGTCGAGGCGGCGTCGAGCGCCCCCAGCGCGGGCGCGAGTTCGCCGGCTTCGTGGACGTCGATGGTGAACTTGCCGTCGGTGATCGCCGCGACGTCGGCGGCGAGGTCGCGGCAGGCGCCGAAGATCAGCGGAAAATCGGACTTGAAGCTCGACGTGAGCCGCCACTTGACCGCGCCCGACGCGAGCGCCGGCGCTTGCGCCTTCGCCGCGGCGGAAAGTCCGGCGGCGACGGCGCCGGCGACCAGGAACTTGCGGCGCGGCATATTCATCGACGCCCCCCGAACGCGATGGCCGCGTCCATCGCCCGACATGCCGACGTAATTGTGACGCGGGCAAGCGCGATCGCTTATGATCGTGAACGTGGGCGCGCGCGGTGCGCTGGCGCACGACGCCGACGGGACGCCGATTGGTCGAGAATGTGGTTGAGCGAGCGGACATCCTCGGCCTCGTAATGGCGGGCGGCCTGTCGCGTCGCATGGGTCGCGACAAAGCGTGGCTCGACGCCGGGGGGGAACCTCTGGTCGCACGCGCGGTGCGGCGGTTGGCGCCGCAGGTCGCCTCGGTGGCGATTTCGGTGCGAGCCGTGACGCGCGAATTCGAGGCCTTGGGCGTACCTCTCGTGGTCGACGCCCGGTCCGAGGCGGGCGCCGGGCCATTGGCGGCCGTGGCGGCGGGATTGCGTTACGCGCAGGCCCACGGCTTCCCGGCCATCGTCACCGTTCCCTGCGACGCCCCGTTCTTTCCCGACGATCTCGTCGCTACCTTGGCCGCCGCCGCCGCCGCCGTCGCGGTCGCGCGGTCGGCGCGGGGCCTCGAACCCGCTTTCGGCGTATGGCGGCTCGCCGCCGCGCCGGCGATCGAGCGGGCGCTGGAGCGTCCGGGCGTGGCGTTGCGCGCGGCGTTCGAGGGCGCCGGCGGCGCCGAGGTCGCTTTCGCGCCCGGCGATCCCGACCCGTTCCTGAACCTCAATTCGCCGGAGGACGCCGCGGCCTTCGCGGCGGCCTTGCGCGCGTGCGCGGAGGATGGAAGGAACGCGTCCTGACGACTTTCCCGGCAAATTGGAGACGGACATGACCAAGGCGGCATTCATCGGGCTGGGCGCCATGGGCTATCCGATGGCGGGGCACTTGGTCCGCAAGGGCGGTTGCGAGGTCACTGTCTACAATCGCTCGGCGGCGAAAGCGGCGTCCTGGGTCGCCGCCTTCGGCGGGCGTTCCGCGCCGACGCCCAAGGACGCCGCGGCGGGCGCCGAGTTCGTGTTCGCTTGCGTGGGCAACGACGACGACTTGCGCCAAGTGACGATCGGCCCCGAAGGCGCCTTCGCCGGCATGAAGCCCGGCGCGATCTTCGTCGACGACACGACGGCATCGGCGGAGGTCGCGCGCGAATTGCACGCCGCCGCCAAGGCGCGCGGCCTGCATTTCATCGACGCGCCGGTGTCGGGCGGGCAGGCGGGCGCGGAGAACGGCGCGCTGACGGTGATGTGCGGCGGCGATCCCGAGCCGTACGCGCGCGCCGAGCCGATCATCATGTCCTTCGCCAAGGCCTGCCGCCTGATGGGACCGTCCGGCGCAGGCCAACTCACCAAGATGGTCAACCAGATCGCCATCGCGGGTCTCGTGCAAGGCATCGCCGAAGCGCTGAATTTCGCGGTGCGCGCCGGGCTCGACGCCAAGGCGGCCGTCGAGGTGATCTCGAAGGGCGCGGCGCAGAGCTGGCAGCTCGAAAACCGCGCCGGCACGATGATCGAAGGCCGCTACGACTTCGGCTTTGCGGTCGAGTGGATGCGCAAGGATCTCGGCATCTGCCTGAAGACCGCGCGGGCCGCGGGCGCGAGCCTGCCGGTCGCGGCGCTGGTCGACCAGTTCTACGGCGAAGTCGAGAACATGGGCGGCAAGCGCTGGGACACGTCGAGCCTGATGGCGCGCCTCGCGCGCCACTGACGTTCAAGGCCGCAAGAACGAAAAGGAAAGGGGAGGGCGCGGGCCCTCCCCTTCTTCGTTCGGTCTCGGTCGGACCGCGCCGTCAGTGGCAGGGCGGCAGTCCGGGCTTGCCGCAAGCCGGCGGCTTGGGCGGCAGCGGCTTGGGCGGCGGCGGCTGCCGGACGACCGGCGGCTGCGGACGCGGCTGCTGCATCTGCACCGGAGGACGCGGAGGCTGTGGCCGCGGCGCTTGGATCTGCGGCTTGGGCGGCGCCACCGGCTTGAGCACCATCGGGTTGGGCTGAAGCACGGGCTTGGGCTGCGCCACTGGCTTGAGCACCATCGGCTTGGGCGCAATCGGCTTGGGCGCAATCGGCTTGGGCGCAATCGGTTTGGGCGCTATCGGCTTTGGCACCAACGCCCGCACGGGCGGCTTTGACGGCGCGAGGAGCTTGGGTACGAGCGCCGGCACGGGCGGCTTGACCGGCAGAACCAGCGGCTTGCCGCCTTGAGGCGCGACGGGAGGCACGATCGGCGTGGTCGGCGTCACCGGCTTGGCCAAAGGCGTCGGGGGAGCGGCCGGCGTCGCGGGAACCGGCGGCTTCACCGGCAACACCAACGGCTTGCCGCCTTGCGGCGCGACCGGCGTCGGCGGCTTCGCCGGCAACACCAGCGGCTTGCCGCCCAGCGGCACCACGGGCGCGACAGGCTTGCCCGGCAATGCGGGGACCGGCGGCTTGGGCGTCGGCGGCGCGGTCTTGGCCAATGGCACCATCGCGACCGGCGCCTTGGGGGGCACGACCGGCACCTGCGTGCGCGCGGCGACCGAAGGCGGCAAATGCGGCGGCGGCACCATCAGGCGCACGGGCTGCGGTCCCTGCGGCAGTGGCGCTCTCGGCGCGCCGGGCAGGATCGGTCCGGGCGGCGGCGGACGATGGTCGTGGCCATGCAGGAACAGCGGGATGAAGATCGGGATCGGCAGATAGATCGCGGCCGGCGGCGGGGGCGGCGGCGGCAGGACGTACCAATCCGGATCGGCTGCCGGCACGAAGAACACCGGCGGCGGCGGCGGCGGCGCATAATCGGGCTCGCCGATTACGAACACGGGGCCGCGATAATAGGCGTCCTCGTCGGGCGGCGGCGGCGCGAAGCCGTAATCGACCGCCACGAAATCGGGCGGCGGCGCGAGCGGGGCGGAGGTCTCGATCAGGAAACGTCGTGCGTCTTCGACGTGGGGACCGCGCGGGTAGAGCCGGAGATAGGTCCAATAGGCTTGGCGCGAGCCGATGTTGACGGTGCGCCGCCATGTCAGCGCCTCGCGGCGCGCGGCGCGCAGGGCGCGGATGCGACCGGCATAGGCACTGTGCGGATAGGCCGAAAGAAAGGCGTCGTAGGTCGACAGGTTGTCGCGCGTCAGCGCCAGGAAATAGGCGTCGCGGTCGCCGACCGAAGCGTATGGCCTGCGCTCGAGCGCGGCCAACGGCGCGGGCGTCGCGGGCGCGCCGGGCGGCGCGGCGAACAGCGCCGGCGCGTGCGCGATCTTGGACGCCGACCACGGCAGGTAAGCGCCGTTCGAGCGCTGGTTCACGCGCAACTTCACTTCCTCGAACGCCTGGTCGAGCGGCACTCCGCGGCGACCCAGCGCTTCGGCGAGCGCGGTGGCGTAGAGGCCATAGGGTCCCTGCTCGACGGGCGCCAAGGTGCCCGGCGTGGCGTCGTAGGCGAGCAGCGCGCCGGGATCGGGATCGACCAGCGCGAGGCCGCCGGCCAGGCCGAAGCTCGGCGAGGCGAACGGCGCCGCGCGCGCCGCGTCGAGCACGGTGACGTGCGCGGCGGCCGGTGCCGCGTCGAGCGCGTGCATCAGGTCGGAGACGCGCAGCGCGTCGAAGGGAATGTCGGTCGGGCGCGCGATCCGCGCGTCGACGGGGAGGAAGTAGTTCTCGCCGCCGAACTGGACCGCGCGGCCGGCGAGATAGACGAACGTGATGGCGCCGGGCCCGGCGGCCGATGCCTTGGCGGCGAAGTCGCGCACGCTCTGCGTCAGTCCCTGCTGGTCGAGGTCGGCCGCGCCGGTGACGTCGAAGCCGGCCGCTTGCAGCGCCTGCGCGACGAGGCCCGCGTCGTTGGCGCTGGTCGCGAGCTTGCCGTCGACGTAGCTCGATTCGCCGATCACCAGCGCGAAGCGCCCGGGGATCGGCGGGGCGGCCGTCTGTTGAGCCTGCTGGGCGCCGGCCGGCGCCGAGGGCAGCGCGGCCGCGGCTGCGGCGAAGGCCGCGCCGGCCAGCAATCCGTATCGGAGGGTCGCCTTCGCGCGCATGTCTCGTTCTCCCTGTCGGCGCATTTCGCCAACCTCGTCAATTGTCCCCGACATCGTGACCGGATCGCGGCGGATTTGGAACCCGCTTGCGGCGACGGTCGCGATAAACCCCGGTCCAGGTCGAATAATCCGCTCTCGCGTTCAGCGCCGGTTCATGGGCCGGTCACGCGTCGACGACAAGCCCGTCCGCGGCGACATCGAAGCCCGCGGCGCGCATCTCGTTCGCGCGCGCGGCGGCCGCGGCGCCCAGATGCGTGGCCATGATCCGCCGCGCCTTCAAGCGGCCCGCCTCGGCCGCCAGCGTCGTCCAAGCGAGATGGCCCCGCGCCGCGCGCTCGCCGCCGTTGCATTCGACGATGAAGAGGTCGGCGCCGTCGGCGAGCGCGGGATGGGAATCGCACCATTCCGAATCCCCCGTATAGGCGACCCGCTTGCCGCCCGCCTCGACCCGGAAGCCGAGTGAAGGCGCGCCCGAGGCATGCGCCATCTCGAACGCGTGGAGCGCGAAGCCGGCGACCTCGATGCGCTCGCCGGGCGCGATCTCCGACATCGCCAAGGGAAAGCGCCATTGGGCGCGCAACCGGTGGCCAGGATACAGCACCTCGAACAGATGGGAGAGACGTTCGACGAAGCCCGGCGGTCCGACCAAGGCCAGCGGCTTGATCCGGGCCGCGACATATTGCCGGTCGAGCAACAGGAACGGCAGGCCGCCGAAATGGTCGCCATGCAGGTGGCTGACCGCCACCGCGTCGAGCTCGTCGGAGGTCCATCCCGACCGCTTCCAGCCCATCAACGCGGTCGCGCCGAAATCGAGCGCGAGCGCGCGCTCGCCGCTGTCGAGACGGTAACAGGACTGACCAGCCCCGCCGGTCGAGAAGGCGTCGCCCGCGCCCACGACGGTCACGCGCATGGCGGCCTCACGCCTTTGCGCTCGGACGGGCCGCCAGGCGTTCGCGCCAACCGGCAAGTCGAGTGAGTTCGGGCGGGATCGCGATCCGCGCGGGGCGGCAGAAATCGAGCGCAACGAGGCCCGTGATGTCCGCGACGCTGAAGCTGTCGCCGGCGATGAACTCGCGCCCGTCGAGCGCGGCGTCGAACCTCGCCATCGCCTCGGTCGCGCGCGCGCGGCAAACGTCGGCCCAGTCGGCGATCTGCCGGCCTTCGAGGCAGGCGGCGGCCGGATGCGTGTGCCGATAGGCTTGGGCGACTTGATAGAACAGTTCGAATTCGACGCGGCGCTGCCACATCTCGACCTCGACGCGCCCGGCCGCCGTCCGGCCGAACAGCGGCGGCTCGGGCGCCGCTTCCTCGAAATGACGGCAGATCGCGATCGATTCCGTGATGACCCGGCCGTCGTCGAGCACGAGCGCCGGCGCCTTCAGGAACGGGTTGATCCGTGCATAGTCGGGCGTCTTCTGGTCGCCTTGGAGCAGGTCGAGCGGCGCCAAGGGAACGGAAATGCCCTTCTCGGCGAGAAAAATCCGGACGCGGCGCGGATTGGGAGCGACTTTCACGTCGTAAAGCTCCAAGCAGGCCTCCTCAAGTCCGCTTCGGCGTCGAAGACGCGACACTGTTCATCGCGGCTCTCCCGGTCAAGGGACGGGGGTTCGGTTGCGAATCCGGCGAAGGGTGGGAGGTTCGCGACCGCGTTCCGTTGAAAAAGGCGCGGGCCAAGGCCCGCGCCAGTCGAGGGGTCCGTCGTGCCTGGGAGAACCGGCGCGACAATCGAGGGCTAAACGCGTTCGCCACGGGCGTCTGTGCGTTGGCGCACGCGATAAAGCCGTTTTCGCTAAGGCTTCGTTTACCGCGACCCGCCACAATTCGGCCGTAGCGTCGAGTGCCTGCGTCCATGTCGGTCGAATTCGCCCATAGCGACGGGTCGCCGTCGGCGGACGCGTTTCCCTCGGCGAGGAAGCGTCGCGGGCGCCTGTCCGACCTTCGCCGCGTCGCGGCGGGCGCCGACCCCAAAGCCGCGTTTCCCATCGAACTGCTCGAACTCTATGCAGGATCGCGCAAGGCCGCGATGCCGGTCATGGTCGCACTGGCCGTCGTCGTCGCAGCGACGTCGTCGCTGTGGGTCCCCGCGCGGGAGGTCGTGGTCTGGGCCTCGCTGGCCTTCGTGGTTTCCGCGGTTCTCTACGGCCTGTCGATCGTCTTCCTCGACGACGGCGCCAAATCCGTCGGCACGGTCGGCTGGCGGGTCCGCTTCGTCGTCGCCGAAGCCATCCACGGCGCCGTCTGGGCCGTGATGCTGGTCATGCTCCTGAAGTCGGGGCACGCGAACGGGAGCGCGTTCGCCCTGTTCGTCCTTCTGATGGCAGCCGCCTCGACGGCGATGGTCGCCTCGGCGATCCCGACCGCCGTCTATTCCGGGATGATGCCGCTGACGATCGCCATCGTCGCCTTCATGCGGCCGGGCGCGCAATGGCAGACCCTGACGCTGTCCTTCATGGCGACGGGCGCGCTCTTGAACTTCGCGGTGCTGGCAGCCCGCCTGCACGCCACCGCGCTGCGCGGCGCGGGTTTTCGCGCGGAGAAGGACGCGCTCATCACCGAGCTCGAAGAGGCCAAGCTCGCCTCCGACATCGCCCGACACCGCGCCGAAGAGGCCAACCTCGCCAAGTCGCGCTTCCTGGCCACGATGAGCCATGAATTGCGGACGCCCCTCAACGCGATCCTAGGGTTCTCGGAAGTGATGAAAGGGGAGTTGCTGGGCCCGCTGTCGGTTCCCGCCTATCGCGACTATTGCGTCGACATCCATTCGAGCGGGCAGCACCTGCTGTCCCTCATCAACGAGATTCTCGACTTGTCGCGCGTCGAGGCCGGCCGTTACGAACTCAAGGAAGAGCCGATCTCGCTGT
Organism: Hyphomicrobiales bacterium; assembly: GCA_028865375.1. Lineage (GTDB taxonomy): Bacteria > Pseudomonadota > Alphaproteobacteria > Rhizobiales > Beijerinckiaceae > JAGWKJ01. The sequence goes on from JAGWKJ010000032.1 coordinate 8,899, forward strand.
CCGAGATCCTCGACGACGCGCGCCGGCTGCTCGACATGCGCTCCGGCGCGAAGGGCATCGCGATCTCGGCGTCCATCGAAGCGGGCTTGCCGCGCATCTGGGGCGACGAGCGCGCGGTCCGCCAGATCGCGCTGAACTTGCTGACCAACGCGGTGAAGTTCACCCCGCAGGGCGGCGGCGTCGAGGTCAAGGTCGGCTGGACCCAGCTCGGCGGCCAGTATTTTTCGATCCGCGACGACGGGCCGGGCATCCCGGAAAACGAGATCCCGGTCGTGATGTCGTCGTTCGGCCGGGGCTCGCTGGCCCAGAAGAACGCGCAGGAGGGTTCGGGTCTCGGACTGCCGATCGTGAAAGGCCTGATCGAGCTGCACGGCGGCCGTTTCGTCTTGAAGTCGAAAGTCGGGGAAGGCACGCAGGTCGTCGTCATCTTCCCGCCCGAGCGGGTGATGGACGTGCTTCCCAGGTTAGATCCGCAAGCCCCCGCCGCCGGCGCGGGAATGCGTGGCGGGCGCCGCGCCGCCTGAGCCTCAGGCGCGCTCGAACAGGATCGGCAGCGCGCTGGCCGCCAGCAGCAGCGCCATCGTCCAGTTGAACGCGCGCCGGCGGGCCGGAGAGGCGAGGAAGTCGCTCAAGGTCGCGCCGAAGCCGGCCCAGACCAGCACCGAAGGCAGCGTCACCGCCGCGAACACGCCGGCGACGAACAAGGTCGAGGCGAGCGGCCGCCCACGATCCACGTAAAGCGCCATGCCCGAGATCGCCGCCACCCACCCCTTCGGGTTCGCCCACTGGAACAGCGCCGCGCCGAACGACGACATCGGCGCTGCCCGCCCGGCGCGCTTGTCGGCAAGCGCGCCGCCATGCGCGATCTTCCAGGCGAGCCAAAGCAGGTATCCGACCGCGACGACCTGCAAGGCGACGTAAAGCACGTTCGAGGCGGCGAACAACGCGCCGAGGCCGGCGCCGGCCGCCATCATCAGTACGAAGAAGCCGTAGGTGACGCCCAGGACGTGGGGCAGCGTGCGGCGCAGGCCGAAGTTCAGGCCGGACGCCAGCACCATCAGGTTGTTGGGACCGGGCGTCAGCGAACAGGCGGTCGCGAAGCCGACGAGCGCCGCCAGCGGCCCTGCGAGCGGCAGGCTCACGCGTCCTTGCCGGCGACGCCGGCCTCCGCGAACGTCGCCATGCCCGAATGGCAGGCGATCGCCGCGCGTAACACCCCACAGGCCAGTGCCGCGCCCGACGCCTCGCCGAGCCGCATCCCGAGATCGAGCAGCGGCGCCTTGCCCAAGCGGCGCAGCACCTCGCGGTGGGCGCCTTCCGCCGAAACGTGGCCGGCAAGGCAATGGTCGATCGAGCCCGGATCGAGCGCATGCAGGACGGCCGCGGCCGCGCAAGCGACATAGCCGTCGAGAACGACCGGCGCGCGATGGACCCGCGCGCCGACGATCGCGCCCGCCATGGCGGCGATCTCGCGGCCGCCGAGCCGGCGCAGGACCTCCAGCGGGTCGTCCAGATGGTCGCGGTGAAAGGCGACCGCTTGGGCGACCACGTCCGCCTTGCGTTCGAGGCCGGCGTCGTCGAGGCCGGTGCCGCGGCCGACCCAATCGCGCGCCTGCCCGCCATAGAGGGCGTGATAGATCGCCGCGGCCGCGGTCGTGTTGGCGATGCCCATTTCGCCGACCGCCAGCAGGTCAGGGCCTTCGGCAAGCGCCTCCATGCCATAGGCCATGGTGCCGGCGCAGGTGCGCTCGTCCATCGCAGGCGCCGTGACGAAATCCTGCGTCGGCATCTCGAGCGCGAGCTCATAGACTTTCAACGAGAGGTTGAAAGTCTTGCACAATTGGTTGACCGCCGCGCCGCCGGCGCGGAAATTCGCGACCATCGCGGCCGTCACGCTCGGGGGAAACGGCGATACGCCGCGCGCCGCGACGCCGTGATTGCCGGCGAACACGGCCACCAAGGGCCGCTCCATCGAGGGCCGGTCGCGGCCCTGCCAGCCGGCGACGAAAGCGGCGATTTCTTCCAACCGGCCGAGGGAACCCGCCGGCTTGGTGAGCTCGGCGTCGCGCGCCCGGGCGGCCGCGGCGGCCTCCTCGTCGAAGGGCGGCAGGTCGCCAAGCAAGACGCGGATGTCGTCGAACGGCTTGGCCTTGGCGGTTTGGGACGTTTCGGTCATGGGTTTCCGGTCTGACGGGAATTGGCGGACGGCTCGGCCGCCGGTTGGCGGGACTGCGGTTCTATTGCCCGCCCGTCAGCTTGTCGCCATGAATCGAGGCATAGGGAGGCCCGGAGTTTGGAGCGTGGGATGGGTCGCCGCGTCGGAAATGCCGCTGCGTGGGCGCTGGCGGCCGCGTTGGTCGCGGCATCGGCGGGATTCGCGCGCGCCGACGACGCGCCGCGCGGCGGCCCCGATGCGTCGGGATCGGCCGCCGAGAGCAAGAACTCCCCGTTCCTGTTCCTCGATGGCGGTACGAACGGACCCGGCGCTTCGAGGCCGGGCGGCGGCACCGGCCGTCCCGCCACCTCGGCCGACTGGCGCAAATGGCTCGACCTCACCCATGCCGGCCAGGACCTCGCCCGCGCCGCGCGCGAGAAGGGCCGGATCATGCCGTTCGGCGCCTTGATGAAGAAGGCGTTCGGGCCGGGCTCGGCGGCGCACGCGCTCGGCGTGCAGCTCCATCGCGACTTGTTCGGCGGCTTCGTCTACGTGGTGACGACGATCGACAAGACCGGGCGCATGATCGTCACGACGATCTCGGGCCGCGACGGCCGGGTGCTCTCGAGGAGGGTGCGCTGATGCGGGTGCTGGTGGTCGAGGACGAGCGCCGCATCGCCGACGACCTCGCCGGCGCGCTCGGACGCGCGGGCTACGTGGTCGAGACGTCGGCGGACGGAGAAGACGCCTGGTTCCGCGGCGAGACGGAGGCGTTCGACGCCATCGTGCTCGACCTCGGCCTGCCGCGCATGGACGGGCTGTCGGTGCTGCGGAAATGGCGGGCCGCCGGCGTCGCGACGCCCGTGCTCGCGCTGACCGCCCGATCGGCCTGGATGGAGCGGGTCGAGGGCATCGACGCCGGCGCCGACGATTATCTGGGCAAGCCCTTCCACATGCCCGAACTGATCGCGCGGGTCGGCGCGCTCACGCGGCGCACGGGCGGCTATGTCGCGCCCGTGATGGAGGTCGGCGGCCTTCGCATCGACGTGCAACGCCTGCAAGCGACGGCCGAGGGACGCGAACTGGCGCTGACCCCGCTCGAATTCCGGGCGCTGCGTTACCTCGCCCACCACCGCGGCCGCGTCGTTCCGCAGACCGAGCTCTCCGAACACGTCTACGGCGCGGACCGCGAGCCCGGCTCCAACGCGCTCGAAGTGCTGATCGCGCGGCTGCGCAAGAAGGCGGGCGCGGAGGTCGTCAAGACCCGCCGCGGCTTCGGCTATGTCGTCGAAGGCTGAACGCCCGAAAGCCGATCTCGCCGCCGCGCCGTCGCTGCGCGCGCGCCTGTTGCTGATGGCGGCGCTGACGATCGCCGCCGCGCTGGCGCTGGCCTGGGCCTCCTACACCGCCGAGTTCCGCCGCGCGGCGGCCGCCAACGTCGGCTTCGGGCTGCAAAGCCAGTGGAACGAGCTCGCCGCGGACCTCGAAACGGCTTCCGACGGCAAGCCGCTCCTGCGCGCGCCGATGTCGGACCCGCGCTACGACAATCCCTATTCCGGCCTCTACTGGCGAATCGATTCCGGCGGAGCGACTGCGCTGCGCTCGCGCTCGCTGTGGGACGCCGACATCGGCCCGCTGTCCGCGCCGGACGCCGCGACCGCCGAAATGCCGGCCCGCGCGGACGGGCCGGACGGCGCGCGCCTCTACGCGCTGCGCCGCGAGGTGACCCTCACGGTGGCCGGCAAGCCGCGCGCCTATGCGCTGACGGTGGCCACCGACGGCCACGAGCAACTGGCGCTGCGCGAGACGCTGTCGCGCGACGCCGCGCGCGTGCTCGCGATCGTAGGCGTCGCGCTGTTCGCCGGCGCGGCGCTGCAGGCCTGGGTGCTTTCCCGTCCCCTCGCGAACCTCCGCCACAAGCTCACCTTGGTGCGCGACTCGCGGTCGGCGCGGTTGGAGGGCAAGTTCCCCGCCGAGGTCGCGCCGCTGGTCGACGACCTCAACGCCCTGCTCGACGCGCAAGACGCGCAGATCGCCCGCTCGCGCGCGCAGGCCGGCGACCTCGCGCACGGCTTGAAGACGCCGCTGACCGTGCTCGACGGCGAGGCGCGCCGCCTCGAAGCGGCCGGCGACCGCCTGAGCGCGGAGCGGCTGCGCGAGCAGCTCGCCGCGATGCAGGGCCACGTCGCGCGCGAACTCGCCCGCGCCCGGATGCGCGGCGCTGCGCCGACGGGGGGCGGCGCGGCCGAGGCGGCCATCGCCGTCGACCGGCTGCTCGGCCTGTTCGCGCGCTTGCCGCGCGGCGCCGAGATCGCCTGGCGCAACGATCTGCCGGCGGACCTGCGGCTTCGGTTCGACGCCGACGATTTCGGCGAAGTGATCGGCAACCTGCTCGACAACGCGCGCAAGCACGCGCGCACAGCGGTCGTCGTCTCCGCCACGTTGGCGGACGGCGGCGCCTGGATCCACGTCGACGACGACGGGCCGGGCATCCCCGACGGCCGGCGCGAGGACATGAAGGGCC
>JAGWKJ010000306.1 GCA_028865375.1 Hyphomicrobiales bacterium
GGTTCGGGCCTCGTGGCGGACGGCACGGGCGTGCTGCTCAACGACGAACTCGACGACTTCTCGGCCAAGCCCGGCGCGCCCAACGCCTATGGTCTGCTCGGCGGCGACGCCAACGCGCCGGGTCCGGGCAAGCGGCCGCTGTCATCGATGACGCCGACCTTCGTGTTCCGCGACGGCAAGCTCTTCCTCGTCACCGGCAGCCCGGGCGGGTCGACCATCATCACGATCGTCCTGCAGACCATCCTCGACGCGGTCGACTTCGGGCTCAACGTCGCCGAGGCGGTCGACGCGCCGCGCACGCATCACCAGGGGGTCCCGGACGTGCTGCGCATCGAGCGCGGGTTGTCGCCCGATACGCTGCGCCTGCTGGAGGGCATGGGCTACAAGATCGCCGTCGGCCCCTCGATGGGTTCGGTGAACGCGATCATGCGAATGCCCGACGGCACGCTCGAAGGGGCGTCCGACCCGCGCCGCGCCGGGTCGCTGGCGGCGGGATGGTGAGGGCCGCCGAATTCCGCGGGGCCGCGTTTCGCGATATTGCAGGGACGACGAATCGCTCCAGGGAACTTCCATGCGCATCGCCATCGCGACCGCCGCCTTCGCCATCGCGGCCCTCGCGCCCGGCCTCGCGCCTGCGGCGGGATACGGCGCCTGCCTCGCGGGCCTGAACCGTCGCGCGGAGGCCGCCGGCGTGCCCGCTTCGGTGGCGGTGTCCGCCACGGCCGGCATGGCGCCGGACATGAAGGTGCTCGATCTCGAAAAGAGCCAGCCCGAGTTCAAGACGCCGGTGTGGGATTATCTCGCCGGCCTCGTCGACGACCGCCGCGTCGCCGACGGCCGCGCGGCGATGGCGCGCGAAGCGGGCGCCTTGCGCTCGGCGCAGGCGCGCTACGGCGTCGACCGTTACGTCGTGGCGGCGATCTGGGGAGTCGAATCGAACTTCGGCCACAAGATGGGCGACCGTCCGCTGTTGCAGTCGCTGTCGACGCTCGGCTGTTTTGGCGTGCGCGCGCGCTATTTCGCGGGCGAATACGTCAATGCGTTGAAGATCGTCGCCCGTGGCGACATCCCGGCGCGCCGCCTCGTCGGTTCGTGGGCCGGCGCGTTCGGGCAGACGCAATTCATGCCGTCGAGCTTCCTCAGGCTCGCCGTGAGCGGCAGCGGCGACGGCCGGCGCGACATCGTCGACCGGCCGGCCGACGCGCTCGCCTCGACGGCGCATTTCCTGCAACGCGCGGGCTGGCGCGTCGGCGAGCCATGGGGCTTCGAAGTGCTGCTTCCACGGGGCTATTCCGGCCCCAGCGGCCGGCGCGCCAAGAAGCCGATGTCGTTCTGGGCGGCGCGCGGCCTGAGGCGCGCCGACGGGGGCGCCGTATCGGGCCCGGACGCGGGACTGTTCCTGCCCGCGGGGCCGCGCGGCCCCGCCTTCCTGACGACGCGGAACTTCGACGCGATCTATGCCTACAACGCGTCCGAATCCTATTCGCTCGCCATCGGCCACCTTGCGGACCGGATGCGCGGCGGCGGCGAATTCCGCACGCCTTGGCCCACCGACGATCCCGGCTTGTCGCGCGCCGGGCGAGCGGAGGTCCAGCGGCTGCTGATCGCGCGCGGCTATGCGATCGACAAGGTCGACGGCGTGATCGGCAAGCAGTCGCAGGCCGCGATCGCCGATTACCGGACCAAGATCGGCATGTCGCGCGACGGCCGCGCGTCGCAAAAGCTGCTCGAGGCGTTGCGGGCGGGGCGGTGACGGTCGCCGACCTTTACGGGGCGAGGGTCGCGCGCGGCGAGATCGAACGCGATCCCGCCCAGGTCGCGGCGGTGGCCGCGCTCGACCGGGTCGCCGCCGAACTCGGCCGGCCCGCCAGGCCGCGCGGCCTGTTCCGGCGTGCGGAAGGCGCGCCGGTCCGCGGCGTCTATCTCCACGGCCCGGTCGGTCGCGGCAAGACGACGCTGATGGACCTGTTGATGGAAGCCGCCCCGGTCGCCGCAAAGCGGCGCGCGCATTTCCACGCCTTCATGGCCGACGTGCACGGCCGCGTCCACGCATGGCGACGCGATTGGCGCGCCGGCCGCGCGGGCGGCGACGATCCGATCCCGCCGCTCGCCGACGCGCTCGCCTCCGGGGCGAAGCTGCTGTGCCTCGACGAGTTCTGCGTGATCGACATCGCCGACGCGATGATCCTGTCGCGGCTGTTCGGCGCCTTGTTCGCGCGCGGAACGACGCTGGTGGCGACCTCCAACGCCGCGCCCGACGAACTCTATCCCGACGGTCTGAACCGCGCCCTGTTCCTGCCCTTCGTCGCGCTCCTGAAGGAGCGCTGCGAGGTCGTGCGGCTCGACGCGCGCACCGACTTCCGCGGCGAGAAGCTCGCCGGCGACGGGGCCTGGATCGTGCCCGCCGACGCGTCGGGCCGCGCGCGGCTGGACGAGGCGTTCCGCTGCCTCACCGGGCGCGCGCGGGGCGAGCCGGCGCGCCTGCGCGTGTTCGGCCGCGACCTTGCGGTGCGCGAGGCCGTCGGCGACGTCGCGCGGATGCCCTTCGAGGCCCTGTGCGAGGCGCCGCTGGGCGCCGCCGACTACCTCGCGCTCGCGCGCGCCTACGGCACGCTGATGGTGGACGACGTGCCGCGCATCGAGCCGACCGCGCGCCACGTCGCGCGCCGCTTCATCCTGCTGGTGGACGCGCTCTACGACGCCGGCGTGAAGCTGGTGGCGACCGCGGCGGCGGCGCCGGGCGCGCTGTTTTCCGGCTCGGGCAACGAAGGCCTGGAATTCGCGCGCACCGCGTCGCGGCTGGGCGAGATGAGCTCGCCCGACTGGATGGCGCGGCCGC
>JAGWKJ010000033.1 GCA_028865375.1 Hyphomicrobiales bacterium
TGCCGACCCGCGGGTCGGCGAGCAGGTCGCTGGCCTTGCCGTGCATCCGGGCGCGGCCGAGCTCGAGCACGAGCCCGTCGTCCGACATCGCCAGCGCCGCCTTGGCGTTCTGCTCGATCATCAGGATCGTGACGCCGCGGTCGCGCAGGTCGCGCAGGAGGTCGAATACCTCCTTCACGAGGTTGGGCGACAGGCCGATCGAGGGCTCGTCGATCAGCACGAATTTCGGGTCGAGCAGCAGCGAACGCGCGATCTCGAGCTGCTTCTGCTGGCCGCCGGAGAGATCTCCGGCCTTCTGGTCGCGCTTCTGCTTCAGCGCCGGGAAGCGGTCGAGCACCTCCTCGATGCGCGCGCGCACGCGCGCCTGGTCGGGCGCGGTGACGCCGCCGAGCTCGAGGTTGTGCCAGACCGACAGCCGCGGCACGACGTTGCGGCCCTGCGGCACGTAGGTCACGCCGTGGGCGATCATCTGCGCGGGCTTGAAGCCCGTGACGTCGGCGCCGTCGAGCAGGATCTGCCCGGCGCTGGTCTTCACGAGGCCGAAGATCGCCTTGAACAGCGTGGACTTGCCCGCGCCGTTGGGCCCGATGACGGTGGTGATCGCGCCCTTGCGCAGCGAGATGTCGACGCCGTTGAGGATCTTGACGTCGCCGTAGCCGCCGTGGACCCCGCGAAGTTCGAGCACGTCAGCCTCCCAGGTAGGAATCGACGACGCGCTTGTCGGCGCGCACGGCCTCGGGCGGGCCGTCGGCGATCACGCGGCCCTCCGCCAGCACCATCACGCGGCCGCACAGCGACATCACGAAGTCCATGTTGTGCTCGATCACGACGAACGTCGTGCCGCGCTCGCGGTTGTAGGCCACCAGCCGTTCCTTCAGCTCGGCGAGCATCGTGAGGTTGACGCCGCCGGCCGGTTCGTCGAGCAGCACGAGGCCGGGCCCCGACATGAAGGCCATCGCCGCGTCGACCAGCTTGCGCTGGCCGTAGGAGAGGTCGCCGGCGAGCCGGTCCCGCACGTGCGACAGGCGGAAGAACTCGATCAGCCGGTCGGCCTCCTCGCTCAAGCCGGCGTCGGGCTTGCCGAACAGCCGGCCCAGCAGCGTGCCCTCGTGCTCCTGCCCCGCGAACACCACGTTGTCGTGGACGGTCAGCCCCGGGAACACGGCGAGCTGCTGGAACGTGCGGCCCACCCCGAGCTTGGCGAGGTCGCAGGCCCGGCGGCCCGTCACCGCCTTGCCGTCGACCTCCACGGCGCCCGCGTCTGGCGCGATCTGGCCGAGGATGCAGTTGAAGAGGGTCGACTTGCCCGATCCGTTGGGCCCGATCAGGCCCAGGATCTCGCCGCGCTTCACGTCGAAGCTCACGTCGTCGACCGCCACGATGTTGCCGAAGCGCTTGGTGACGCCGCGCACCGACAGGTGAGGGGCGCCGGCGGCGGCGCCCGTCGTCGACAGGCTCATGGCTTGGCCTCCGTGGCGGCGGCCGCCCGCGACTTGGCGAGGCGCGCCAGGAACGTCTTGCCGATGCCCATCAGGCCCGTCGGCTTCAGCACCATGAGCGCGATCACGAACAGCGCGTAGACGATCAGGTAATAGCGCGTGCCCCGCAGCGCCTCGGGCAGCAGCACGACCATGGCCGCGCCGAGCGCCGGGCCCCAGAAGTCGCCGAGGCCGCCGACGACCACCATCAGCAGCACCTTCAACGATTCCCCGACGGCGAACGAATTCGGCTCGATATATTGCACCAGCGGCGCCTCGATCGCGCCGGCGAGCCCGCCGAACGCCGATCCGATCGCGAAGGCGAGCAGCGTGATCCGCCGCGTGTCGAGCCCCAGGCTCTCCGCGCGGACCTCGTTCTCGCGCAGCGCCTTGAAGGCGCGGCCCCATGGCGAGCGGACGATGCCCCAGAGCGCCAGGATCGCAAGGGCCGAGACCGCGAGCGTGAAATAATAGAAGGCGAGCTGCCCGTCCGCCGAGATCGGGCCGATGCGCGGCCGCGGGATGTCCGACAGGCCGTAGCTGCCCCCGGTCAGCCAGTCCTCGTTGCGCGCGACGAGAAAGAACAAGGTATTGAACGCCAGCGTCACGAAGGCGAGGAAATGCCCGCGCACCCGCAGCGCCGGGAAGCCGAGCAGGAGCCCGACCACGAAACACAGCAGGACGCCGACCGGCGCCGCCGCCAGCCACGGCCAGCCGTGCAGCGTCAGGATCGCGGTCGTGTAGGCGCCCACGCCCATGAAAGAAGCTTGGGCGAGCGAGATGCGCCCGGCGTAGCCGAGCGTCAGGTTGAGGCCCATCGCGGCGATCGTGAACATCAGCCACGAGCACAGCAAGTAGATGAAATAGCTGCCGTGACCGACGGGCAGGATCAAAAGAACCGCGAGAAGGACTGCGGCGACGATCAGGGCGAGGGGGCGGCGGGAGCTCATACGGTCCTCCCTTCGGCGTCGCCGAGCAGGCCTTGCGGCCGCCACAGGATGACGGCGATCAGCAGCACGAGCGGCAGCGCGGCGCGGTATTCCTGGGTCACGTAGGTCGCCACGAGATTGTCGAGCACGCCGACGAGAAGGCCGCCGACCAGCGCACCGCGGATGCGGTTGAAGCCGCCCACGATGGCCGCGATGAAGGCGACGAGGCCGAGACTCTCGCCGTTGGAGAACTTCGCCAGATAGGTCGGCGACACCAGGAAGGACGCGAACGCGGCGAGCGCGGCGTTGACGAGGAATGCGTAGAGCGTCATCCGCGCCACATCGACGCCGAGGATCTCGGCGACCGCGGGGCTTTGCGCGGCCGCCTGCATTTGGCGGCCGGTGCGCGTGCGGTCGAGGAACAGCGTCAACCCGCCCACCACCGCCAGCGAGGCCAGGAGGTCGAACAGGTCGCGGATCGAGATCACCGCGCCGCCGATCTGCAACGTGCCGTCGGGCAGCGGCGAGGGGAAAGGCTGCGCCTCCGCGCCGTAGAAGGTCTTCACCGATTCCTTGAGCAGGATGCTGACCGCCATGGTGGCGATCACGAGCGGGAGCCCGCCGTCGGGCATCATCGGCTGCACGACTAGGCCCTTGAAGGCGAGGCCGAGGATCGCCAGCGACGCCAGCATCGCGAAGGCGAAGCCCGCCCACAGCGGCCAGCCGAACCAGTGGATGGCGACCAGCGCGAAGAACGCAGGCAGCATCACGAACTCGCCCTGCGCGAAATTCACGGTCTGCGCGGCCTGCCATACCAGCGCGAAGCCGACCGCGGCGAGCGCATAGATCGAGCCGGTCGAAAGGCCCGACAGCACGACTTGCAGGAACTGCGACATGGCGCGACCCCGGAAGGTGCGGCGGCGGCCGGATGGCCGCCGCCATCGTCGGTCAATTGGCCGGGACGGTGCCGGTGATGACCTGCTTGCCGCCCTTGACCTCGGTCATGAAGCTCTCGCGGCTGAGTTCGCCGGTCTTGTCCCACGACGTGGTGAGCAGCATGTGCGGGTATTTGGCGACGTCGAGCGTCAGGCCGTGCATCTTGTCGGCGAACGCCTTGCGGTCGAACTTGCCGATCATCTCGGTGACGTATTTCGTCGCCCAGACGGCGATGTAGCCCTTGATGCCGTTGTGGTCGGTGTCGCGCTTGTAGATCTTCTTGAAGTTGGCCGCGAACGCCTGGATCGAGGGCACCGGCGCCGAGGTGGCGAGGCCGACGTGCGCGAGCGCGCCCTCGGCCGCGCCGCCGGCGAGGTCGATCACCTTCTGGCCGGTCAGGGTCACTTCTCCGACCATCGGGATCTTCAGGCCCTGCTTGACGGCCTCCTTCAGGATGCGGGCCGATTCTTCCTCGTTCAGGTAGACGAACACCGCGTCGGCGCCCGCCTGCTTGATCTTGGAGACGTCGGCCGAGAAGTCGACTTGGCCCTGCTCGCTGGGCACGTCGGCGACGACCTGGATGCCCGCCTTCTTCATCTCGGACAGGAAGACGTCGTGGCCGCCCTTGCCGAAGTCGTTGTTGACCCAGGAGATCGCGATCTTCTTGGCCTTCACCGTGTCCTTGAAATAGGCGGTCAGCGCCGGCACGCCCTTTTCCGCGCCCGACGAGGTGCGGAAGATGTAGGGGTTGCCCTTGGCGGTGATGTCCGGCGCCTCGGCGCCCGTGAACTGCGGCACGCCGGCCTTCTGCGCGACCAGCATGTTGACCGCGGTGGAGCCGGAATAGACGGTGCCGATGATGACATAGGCGCCGTCGTCGATCACCTTCTGGATCAGCGCGCGCGACGTCATCGGGTCGGTCTGCGTGTCGTAGTCGGTCATCTCGATCTTCTTGCCGAGGATGCCGCCCGCCGCGTTGATCTCGTCGACCGCGATGTGCGCGCCGTCGCGATAGTTCGTGCCCGACACCGCGCCGGCGCCGGAGAGCTCGCACACGCACGGCAGCTTCACGACGTCGGCCGCGCGGGCCGCGCCGCCCAAGCCGATGGCGGCCACGGCGAACGCCGCCGCTGTCAGGAAATTGCGTCTCGACATGCCTTCAATCCTCCCGTTCGTCCCGGATTTCCGGGCTCCTCCCCGTCTTGGCGACCGGCGCCTCGTGCGCGGCCGCGTTCGACGAAACCTTCGGCGACCGTGCGTCCGCCGGCCGCCCCGCGTCCCGTCCGGCTGCCGTCACCGCGGCCCGGACCGAACGATTCCCGTCGCGCGCGCGAGTGCCGTCGCGCTCGGCGGCTCACGCACCCGGCGACTTGGCGCGGATGTCGGCCTCCAGCTCCGCGCGCAAGGCCTCGGTGACCTTCGGCGTCGCGCCGAACCAATGGCGGAAGCCTTCGACCGCCTGGTGCAGCAGCATCCCCAGCCCGTCGACGGCCCGATTGCCGCGCGACTTGGCCGCGCGCAAAAGTTCGGTCTCGAGGGGCACGTAGACGATGTCGCAAACGGTCGCCGCGGCCGGCAGCGCGCCGAGGTCGACCGCGAGCGGCGGCTTGCCCTGCATCCCGAGGCTGGTCGCGTTCACCAACAGGCCGGACCTCGACAGCAGGTCCGGCAAGGCGTCGAAGCCGTGCGCGGTCACGCCGGCGCCGAAGAAGTCCACGAGCTCCTGCGCATTGCCAGCCGTGCGGTTGACGATGGCGACGTCGAGGCCCCGCGCGCGCAGGCCGTAGATCGCCGCCCGCGCCGCCCCGCCCGCGCCCAGGATCGTCGCGCGCTTCGCGCCGCCGTCCCAGCCCGGCGCGCGGTCGTCGAGGTTGCCGATGAAGCCGATGGCGTCGGTGTTGCCGCCCACCAGCGTGCGGCCGTCCCACCAGAGCGTGTTGACCGCGCCCATCGCCTTGGCGGCTTCGTCGAGCCGGCCGAGGAAGGGAATGACGGTGGACTTGTGGGGCACGGTGACGTTGCCGCCGACCCAGCCGGCCGCATCGAAGCCGGCGAAGAACGCGGCCAAGTCGGCGGGGGCGACATCGAGCTTCTCGTAGGCGCCGTCGATGCCGTGCGCCTTCAGCCAATGGCCGTGCAGCATCGGCGAACGCGAGTGCGCGATCGGATGGCCCATGACGAATGCGCGTTTGGTGGCGGTCATCGCGGCGGCCTTCAATCCTTGGCGAGCGTCAGCTTGCCGCCGCGCCGTTCGGCGGCGATCGGGCGGAAATCGTATGTCGCGTAAATCTCGGTCCTGAAGGCGCCCCAAGCCGAGCCCTCGATCGCGCGATTGACCTCGCGCAGCCGGCTCGCGGGGAACCGCAGGGTGACGACCTGGCCCAGCCCCATCGCGACTGTCCAGCCGACGACCTCGACGCCCTCGGGCGGAAATCGCTCGAAGAATCCGTTGGCGACCAATTCTTCGTGGATGACGGCGAGCGGCTTCGCCTGGTCGTGCTTGAACACGACCGTCAGCATGAGCCGATCATCCGAATTCGCCGCCATTCCGAGACGCTCCCCCTGCCCCGGGATGAAGCGGGGCGCCACGCGGTATTCTCCGCTCGGGCGACCTCATCATGCCCCAGACGCGCGTCCCGCGCCATTTCAATCGACGCGCGAGTTCATAAGCGCCCGCTATCGCCAAGGGGACATCGAAGGCGTCGGGCGCCGGAATCCCGGGCGTTTCGGCCATCCCCGCGTTCAGGGCGCGGGAAACACCCGGCCGTCGAACAATTTGCGCGCGGTGCGCACCGTGCCCGCCCCGCGCACGGCGCCGTCGGGACCGACGTCGAGGAACACCTCCGCCACGCCGGTGGGGTGCTCGACGAGGAACCGCCCGTCGGCGGGCGGGCGGGCCATCGGCGCCGCGACGCCGCCCCGCACGAGGCAGGCGGTGGCGACGCTGACCGCGGCGAACACGCCGACGGACGCGTGCACCTTGTGGGGGATGAAGCTCCGGGTCGCGATGGCCCCGCCCGCCGCGGGCGCCGAGACCAGCACCATCTTCGGCGTGGAAGCGGTCGCCACGTCGCGGATGTTCATCGCCGGTCCGGCCTCCAGCCGGATCGCCTCGATCCGCGCCTTGAGGGCCGCATCGGCGTCCAGCGCGGCCGGCGTCTCGCGGCCCGTCAGCCCGAAGTCCGACGCGCGCATCACGACGCATGGCATTCCGTTGTCGATCAGGGTCGCCTCGACTCCTCGGAAAACGTCGAGCGGCCGGCCGGTGGGCAGCAACGCGCCGCAGGTCGAGCCGGCGATGCCTTGGAACATCAACGGGATCGCGGCATGGGTCCCCGGCACGCCGTCGATGGCCGTCGCGCCGCGATAGTCGACGCGGCCGCCCGGCGTCGGTACGCGGGCCTCGGCGACCTCGCCGGTGTTGAGCATGTGGATGCGCACCGGCGTCACGCCGCCGGTCGCCGTAACGAGGCCGCGTTCGATGGCGGCGGGTCCGACCGCGGCCAGGATGTTGCCGCAGGGCTGCGCGTCGCTCACCAGCGGCCGATCGACGAACACTTGCAGGAACAGATAATCCACGTCGGCGTCCGGCCGCGTCGAACGCGACAGCACGGCGACCTTCGAGGCCAGCGGATCGCCGCCACCGATGCCGTCGACCTGGCGGGGATCGGGCGAACCCATTACGCGCAGGAGCAGCCCGTCGCGCGCGGCCTGGCCGGACGGCAGGTCGCAGGCGAGGAACACGGCGCCCTTGGACGTGCCCCCGCGCATCCATAGGCAAGGCAGGCCGTCGAGCGCGGGGTCAGACATATTTGAGCCCCCGCTTCGCCAGTTCCTCGCGCATTCCATAGATGTCGAGGCCGAGCTCGCCGGCGGCGAGCCGCTTGCGCTTGCTCTCTTCGGCGGCGAGCCGCTTCTCGGCGCCCGCCAGGACGTCGGCGGCTTCCGCGCGCTTGACGACGCAGACCCCGTCGAAGTCCGCGACCACGACGTCGCCCGCCTCGACGGCCGCGCCGGCGCACACGATCGGCACGTTGACCGACCCGAGCGTCGCCTTGACCGTGCCCTGCGCCGAGATCGACGTCGACCAGACCGGAAATCCCATCGCTTCGAGGTCGGCGACGTCGCGCACGCCCGCGTCGATGACGAGGCCGCGGCAACCGCGCGCCATCGCCGAAGTCGCCAACAGGTCGCCGAAATAGCCATCCCCGCACGGCGAGGTCGGCGCCAGCACCAGCACGTCGCCGGGCCGGATTTGCTCGATGGCGACATGGACCATCCAATTGTCGCCCGGCGGAGAGGAGATCGTCACCGCCGTCCCCGCCATGCGCGCGCCATGCC
This sequence comes from Hyphomicrobiales bacterium, assembly GCA_028865375.1. Taxonomy (GTDB): domain Bacteria; phylum Pseudomonadota; class Alphaproteobacteria; order Rhizobiales; family Beijerinckiaceae; genus JAGWKJ01. The sequence continues at coordinate 7,685 of JAGWKJ010000033.1, forward strand.
AGACCGGGCGCATCCGGTTCGACATCAGGCCGCGGCGCCCCTGCGCCTCGTGGACCGTCGCGACGCCGGCCCGGCCGAGGCCCTCGACGACGACGACGTCGGGCCGCTCGACCTTGGTGACGACGACGGGCATGGCTCAGTTCCCCTTTTTCGTCGGCGGCGTGCCGTGGGTGTGGAACGTGTCGATGGTCTTCAGGCCCCAGGCCTGGCCCTTGCGGCGGTCGGCTTCGGTCCAGACCACGGGCTCCCAATCGGGCGCCAAGATGAGCCTCGCGCCGGAATTGGCGAGTTCGACGCGGTTGCCGGCCGGTTCCCAGACATAGAGAAAGAAGGTGCCCTGGATCGCGTGCTTGTGCGGCCCGGTCTCGATGTGGACGCCGTTCTCCAGAAAGATGTCGGCCGCGCGCAGGATGTCCTCGCGCGAGTCGGTCGCGTAGGTGACGTGGTGCAGGCGCCCGCGCCCGCCGCCGTGTTCTTCGGTGCAGGCGAGGTCGTAGGTCTTGTCGTTGACGGTGAACCAACAGCCGCCGATCCGGCCATTGTCGAGGCGGATCATCTCGGTGACGCGCGAGCCGAAGCAGGTCTCCATGAAGCGCCGGAACTCGGTCACGTCCTCGGCGAGCAGGTTCAGATGGTCGATCCGGCGCGGGCAGGCGCCCCGGCCGTGATAGCGCTGGGCGAGGTTCTTCAACTTGGGCGCCTCGCCCGCGGGCGGCTCGTAGCGCCGCGTCTCCCAGTACAGCTCGAAGACGTGGCCGAACGGATCCTCGAAACGGTACGCGCGGCCGTGGCCTGGGTCGCCCTCGACCCAACCGAGCGTCTTGAACCCGGACGCCTCGATCGCGCGGACGCGCCGCTCCAAGGCCTCCGGCGATTCGACCCGATAGGCGACGTGGCCGACCCCGGTCGCGCCGGCCCGCGTCAGCTTCAGCGTATGGAATTCGTAATCGTCCCACGCGCGCAGATAGGCGCTGTCGCCCTCGCGCGCCGAAAGCGTGAGCCCGTAGACGCGCACGAAGAAGTCGAGGCTCTCCTCGAACCTGTCGGTGAGCATCTCGACGTGGCCGAGATGCGCGACGTCGCGGCATCGCCCGCTCACAGTTCGTCCACCGTGCGCGGATAGACCGACTGGAACCCTTCCGCGTATTGCGCCGCCCGTCCCCCGGACTGGCCGCCGGAATTGCGCTGGAAGTGGTTGGCCCGGTTCTGCGCGACGCGGGTATAGAACTCCCAAAGGTGTTCTTGGCCCTCCATGCACTCGATGGCGGCGCGCTTGCGGTCCCAGACCGACGTGATGTCGAGGAAGACGTCCGGCTTCCAACCCATCTGCTCGGTCTGGTGCGGCTCGAACAGGTAGAGCTGCGGCGCGCCGAGCACCTTGCCGCCCGGCTCGTGGCCCCAAGCCTGCGCGATCGAACGGCACTCGATGGCGGTCGCGGTGGCGAAGGAATGGTCGGTGTTGTAGGGGTCGTATTGCGAGTGCGACAGCATGAAGGCGGGATCGACCTTGCGCATCAGGTCGACCAGCCGGAACTTCGCGGGATCGTCCATGCGCAACGGATAGTCGCCGAGGTCGAAGCAGACGAGCTCGTGGACGCCCAGCGCGACGGCCGCTTTCTCCGCCTCGACGCGGCGCGCGGCCTTGACGCGCTCCAGCGTCATGCCGGGCCGCTTCCACAGCTTGGCGGATTCCCCGCGCTCGCCGAACGACAGGCAGGCGACCGTGACCTCGCAGCCCTTGGCGGCGTGCAGCGCGATCGCCCCGCCGCAGCGCCAAACGAAATCGGCGGCGTGCGCGCTGACGACGAGCGCGGATTTCCTAGCGGACATCGCGACCCTCCCGGACGATTTTCCGCAGGCTACGCCGGTCGTCGCGAAGCGCCCATTGAATTCGCGCCGCCGAGGCATAAGCTGGCGCTATAGGTTTTTTCGCCCCGTGGCCCATGAAGTCGAACCTGCGCCACCTCCGCGTTTTCCTCGCCGTGGCGCGCTACGGTTCGGTGACCCGCGCCGCGGCGGCGAGCAACGTCTCGCAATCCGCGGTCACGCAGGCGATCGCCAAGCTGGAGGCGCTGGCCGGCTCGAGCCTGTTCCGACGCACGCCAAAGGGCGTGTTCCCGACGCCGGCCGGCGACATCCTCGTCGAACGCGCCCGGCGCGCCTTCGCCTTGCTCGACCCCGCGTTGCGGGAGGCGGGGCCGCGCCTGCCGCTGACCGCGACGTCGGCGCAGCTCGCGGCGCTGGCGGCCATGTTCGAGGCGCAGAATTTCACCCTCGCCGCGCGCCGCCTCGGCCTCGCCCAGCCCACCGTGCATCGCGCGATCGCGCAGCTCGAACGCGAGGCCGGCCGGCCGCTGTTCGAGCGCACGCCGTTCGGCTCGGTCGCATCGCGGGCGGCCGAAGCGCTGGCCCACGCCGCGCTTCTGGCCTTCGCCGAGCTGGACCAGGCGGAAGCCGACATCGCCGACGCCGCCGGCCGGGAAGCCGGGCGCATCGTGGTGGGCGCGATGCCGTTGTCGCGCGCGCGGCTGCTGCCCGAGGCGACGATGCTGTTCCGCGCCAAGCGGCCGACGATCCCGGTTCGCATCGTCGACGGCGTCTACGACGACCTGCTGCCGGGCCTCAGGCGCGGCGAGATCGACATGCTCGTCAGCGCGCTCCGCGATCCCCCGCCCATCGGCGACGTGACGCAGGTGAAGCTGTTCGAGGACGACCTCGCGCTGGTCTGCGGGCCGGAACATCCCCTGCGCGGCGCGAAGGGGATCACGGTCGCGCGGATGGCGGACTATCCTTGGGTCGTCAACGCGCACGGCACGCCGATGCGCCGGCATTTCGACGCGCTGTTCGCGCCGCTGGGCGAGCGCGCGCCGCGCGCGCTGGTGGAGACCGGATCGCTGATCCTGATGCGCGAATTGCTGCGGCGGAGCGACCATCTGGGTTGCGTGTCCCGCATGCAGGCGGAGGCGGAGGTCGCGCTCGGCGCGCTCGCCATGCTGCCGTTCGCGATGAAGGCGACCGAGCGGCCGATCGGCCTCACGCTTCGCGCCGACTGGGCGCCGACGCGGGCGCAGCGGGATTTCCTCGACGCCCTGTCGGCGGTGGCGGGCGGCGGAACGACAGCCGCTTGACGCGGGAGCGCCATCGAAGGATTCGATGGAGGGTCCCGGATTCGGCCGCGCGCGGCCGCTTGCCGCACCCCTGTCCGCAATGCACAATGCTCGACAGCCCCGCGCCGCCGCGCGGACCGGAGCCCGAGATGGCCGACGACGACCTCGACCTCAATTCGCTTTCGGACGACGATCTCGTCGGACAGATGCACGACGACCTCTACGACGGCCTGAAGGCCGAGATCGAAGATGGCGTCAACATCCTGCTCGGCCGCGGTTGGGCGCCCTATGACGTGCTGACGAAGGCGCTGGTCGAAGGGATGAGGATCGTCGGCGTCGACTTTCGCGACGGCATCCTGTTCGTGCCGGAAGTGCTGATGTCCGCCAACGCGATGAAGGCCGGCATGGCGATCCTGCGCCCGCTGCTGGCCGCCACCGGCGCGCCGCGCGTCGGCAGGGTGGTGATCGGCACCGTGAAGGGCGACATCCACGACATCGGCAAGAACCTCGTGTCGATGATGCTCGAAGGCGCCGGCTTCGAGGTGTTCGACATCGGCATCAACAATTCGGTCGAGAGCTACTTGGCCGCGATCGAAAAGCACCAGCCCGAAATCCTCGGCATGTCGGCGCTCCTGACGACCACGATGCCCTACATGAAGGTCGTCATCGACACGCTCAAGGAAAAGGGCATGCGCAACGACTACATCGTGCTCGTCGGCGGCGCGCCCCTCAACGAGACCTTCGCCGAGGCGGTCGGCGCCGACGCCTATTGCCGCGACGCCGCGGTGGCGGTGGAGACCGCCAAGGCGATGATGGCGCGCCGGCAGGGATCGGCGCAGAGCCGCGCCGCCGGCGGATCGCCGGCCTGAGGCCGGCTTCCGCGACATGCCGGGACATCGGGTCGTCTTCACGCCTTCGGGCAAGCGCGGGGACGCGGCCGACGGCGAGACGGCGCTCGCGCTGGCGCGCCGGCTCGGCGTCGACCTCGACTCGGTGTGCGGCGGACGCGGCATTTGCGGGCGCTGCCAGGTCGACCTCGCGGAAGGATCGTTCGCCAAGCACGGCGTCGAATCGCGCGCCGCGCACCTGAGCGCGCCCAACGCGGTGGAAGCCCGCTACGCCGACAAGCGCGGCGCGCCGAAGCCCGGCCGTCGGCTCGGCTGCCAGGCGGCGATCCTGGGCGACGTGGTGATCGACGTGCCGCCCGAAAGCCAGGCGCATCGCCAGGTCGTCCGCAAGCGCGCCGAGGCGCGGCCGATAGAAGTCGATCCGGTCGTCACGCTGCACTATGTCGAGGTTCGCGAACCCGACATGGCCGACCCGACCGGCGATTTCGAACGCCTTCGCGAGGCGTTGAAGGTTCAATGGGGGATCGAGGCCGCGACCCCGCGCCTGGCGGTGCTGGCGGGGCTGCAGAAAGTCCTGCGCGCCGGCGGCTGGAAAGTCACGGTCGCGGTCAGGAACGGCCGTGACCCGGTCGCCGTGCATCCGGGCCTGAAGGAGCGCGTTTTCGGCGCCGCCTTCGACGTCGGCTCGACGACGATCGCCGCGCACCTCTGCGATCTCGCCACCGGCGACGTCGTCGCCTCGGCGGGCGCGATGAACCCGCAGATCCGCTTCGGCGAAGATCTGATGAGCCGGGTCTCCTACGTGATGATGAACCCGGGCGGCGAGGCGGAGCTGACAAAGGCGGTGCGCGAGGCGGCGGACGCGCTGCTCGGCGATTGCGCGCGGGAAGCCGGCATCGCGCGCGGCGACGTGGCGGAGATCACGCTCGTCGGCAATCCGGTGATGCACCATCTGTTCCTCGGCCTCGACCCGACCGAGCTCGGCGGCGCGCCCTTCGCGCTGACCCTGGATTCCGCCTTCGAGGCGCCGGCCGCCGAACTCGGCCTTTCGGCCGCGCCCGGCGCGATGGTCTACGCGCTGCCATGCGTGGCGGGCCACGTCGGCGCCGACGCGGCGGGCGTCACGCTGTCGGAAGCGCCTTACCTGCGCGACGAGCGCACGCTGATCGTCGACGTCGGCACCAACGCGGAGATCGTCTACGGCCGCCGCGGGCGACTGCTCGCCGCCTCCTCGCCGACCGGCCCCGCCTTCGAGGGCGCGCAGATCTCCTGCGGACAGCGCGCGGCGCCCGGCGCGATCGAGCGCGTCAGGATCGACCGCGCGACGCTGGAGCCGCGCTACAAGGTGATCGGCTGCGACCTGTGGTCGGACGAACCGGGCTTCGACGAGGCGACGGCGGCGACCGGCGTCACCGGCGTGTGCGGGTCGGGCATCATCGAGGCGATAGCCGAAATGTTCCTCGCCGGCGTGATCGACGGCGACGGCGCGATCCGCGGCGAACTTGCGGCGCACTCGCCCCGCGTGTTCGAGGTCGGCCGCACCCACGCCTATCGCCTGCGCGCGGGAGAACCCGACCTCGTGATTTACCAGACCGACGTTCGCGCGATCCAGCTCGCCAAGGCCGCGCTCTACGCCGGCGCGCAGCTGCTGATCGAGCGCTTCGGCGAGGGCGGGCCCGAGCGGGTCACGCTCGCCGGCGCCTTCGGCGCGCACATCGACCCCGTCCACGCGATGACGCTGGGCATGATCCCGGATTGCGACCTCGCCAAGGTCGGCTCGGCGGGCAACGCGGCGGGCACCGGCGCGCGCATCGCGCTCCTGAACCGCGCCGCGCGCGGCGAGATCGAGCGCGTCGCGCGGGAAATCGAAAAGGTC
>JAGWKJ010000034.1 GCA_028865375.1 Hyphomicrobiales bacterium
GCACAAATCAAATCCCTCTTTGAGTTGGTCGTCGATTCTGCGCGACCCGGCCACCACCGATAACGCGAGCGTTCAAATTGCCGTCATAAATAAAGATGGAATATTATCATCAAGTACAAAATTACTGACGCCGACCAAATTGGTCGATCTCAGTGACCGGGAACATTTCAAGTTTCAAAAAAGAAATTATGGCTCAAACCAGCTATTCATTAGCGCGCCGGTGTATGGACGGGTGACGAAACGTTGGGTAGTGCAGTTCACGCGTCCACTGTTCGACCAAGCGGGTGCCTTCGACGGCGTCGTCGTCGCTTCGCTAGACCCGCATATACTGTCAAAAGTTTACGGCAATCTGACCATACCCAATGGCGTGTCCTTGGCCGTCGTCGGTTCCGACGACGGAATCATTCGGGCTGGTTTCGGTGTCTACGAGAATGACATCGGCAAAATATTCGGGCTCGTTGACGAAGGCAATCAAAACGTCCAATCGATTTCCTCGAGACTGCAGCTCGGGCAGTGGCCGCTTGCGACCGTTGCATCTCTGGACATGCGGGCCGACTTGTCGCGTCTCGCCGCGAAACAACGGCATTATGAACTCTTGGCGATCAGTGCGACCATGGCCATCATCGCCGGAATGTTGGTCGCGTTCAACATGAAGCGGCGCTTCGACGGGCGGTTGCTTTCGATGGCCATGACCGATTCCCTGACCGGCCTGCCCAATCGCGTCGCATTCGTGAACCACCTGAATTGCCTGTGCGGAGCGCAGTCCGACGGGGGGGAGGTGGCGCTTTTGCTGGTCGACCTCGACGGGTTCAAGTCCGTCAACGACACGCACGGTCATCCGGTGGGCGACATCGTACTGGTCGAAGCCGCTAGGCGAATTCGTGCGGCGGTGACACGCGACGACTTCGTCGCGCGGCTCGGAGGCGACGAGTTCGTGGTGGTCCAACCCATTCTTCGGTTCGGCGAGGCGACAAGACTGGCCGCACGCCTTTGCGCGGATCTGTCCGCGCCGATGCAGGTCGGGTTGGCAAATCTGGCAATGGGGGGCACGGTCGGCGTCGCCTGCTTCCCGTCGGATGCACAATCGCCAGAAGATCTGTTGGCCCGATCCGACCTTGCGCTCTATGATGCGAAAAACACGGCCAGAGGAACTCATTCACACTTCAAGCCGGCCATGGACAAAAAAATCAAGCTCCGTCGAGACATATTGGACGGCGTCGAACGCGCATTGGAACGCGGTGAATTCGAACTATATTATCAACCGATTATAGATCTGAGCGATATGGCGGTAACGAAGTTCGAAGCGCTCATCCGGTGGAACCACCCAAGTCGCGGATTGATCCCCCCGCTCGAGTTCATCCCAATATTGGAAGAAACCGGGGCAATCATTGATGTCGGCGCGTGGGTCATCGAAACGGCATGTGCGCATCTCGCTTCGTGTCCAGAAAACATCGTAATTTCCGTAAATTGTTCTCCAAAACAATTTCAAGCGGACACCCTTTCGACAATTGTCATGCGCGCACTGAAAAATCACGCGCTGGATCCAAAACGACTCATGATCGAAATAACCGAGTCGCTCATGCTTGACGAAAACGTGGCTACTCTGAGAAATTTTGTCGAATTGCACAAAATTGGGGTGATTTTGTCGATCGACGATTTTGGTACCGGCTTCAGCGCCCTAAGATATCTCACGCGTTACCGCGTGCATAACATCAAGATCGACAGGTCGTTCATCAGTGATCCATCCGGGGAAAGAAAATCCGACGCGTCGGTCGTGCGCGCGATCGTGGCCTTGGCGCGAAGCATGGACATGACAGTCATCGCCGAAGGGGTCGAGACCAAGAAACAGTTGGAGTTCGTTCGAGACGTCGGCTGCGATTTCGTTCAGGGCTACCTGTTCGGAAAACCTGCTCCGGCCCTGACGTCATTGGTAAAGTCGAATGCGATCCTGCGGGGGGAGCGCGAACCGGACGCAAGCAACCTCCGCGCGTGAGCTCCATCGCCGCGGCTCGTGGCATTCCCGAGGCGTGCGCGGCGGTCTTGACATGGCCGCGTCCGGACGCGATCCGGGACCGCCTCTCCTCGCGAACGATGCACGCAAACGCTGACGTCGACGGGGCCTGTTTCGCCAAGAGGGCCTCGATGCCGCCAGCCGACGGAGCGAACCGGACGCGACCATGGCCGGCGCGCATGCCTTGCCCCTCGGTGTTGCTCGAGGACAGGCTCGATCGATCCGCTCCGGCCGTGCTTTTCCGAGATCCGGCGACTGTCGTCCGTTGCGACGATCCGAGTCGGATCGACGAGGCGTTCGAGGAAATCGAAAGGGGACTGGCTCGGGGCCTTCATGCGGCGGGCCTGATTTCTTACGAACTTTGCTATGCACTCGAGCCCAGACTCGCGTCTTTGATGCCGCCGTCGCGGAAAGTTCCGTTGATTTGGTTCGGATTGTTCCGCGAACCGGATGAGATCGCGGCGGGCGCGCTCGACGACGCTATCGCCGCGCTTGGCCCGCCGCGGCCGATCACGGACCTCCGCGAAGGGCGCGGGCGCGCCGACCACGCTCGCTTGGTCGCACGCGTCCTCGATCTGGTCGCGGCCGGGGACGTCTACCAAGTCAACCTTACGTTCCCGATGCGCTTCAGGCATTCGGGCGAACCGCTCTCCCTCTACGGCGCATTGCGCGCGGCGCAACCGGTGGCGCACGGCGGCTTCGCCCGTTTCGACGGAACGTCGGTCATCTCGGTGTCGCCGGAACTGTGGATCGAAACCGTCTCCAGTCTCGCGACGACGCGGCCGATGAAGGGGACGGCCGCGCGAGGCGGCGACCAAGCGGCGGACGCCGCCGCCAAGCAGGCGCTCGAAGCGGATCCCAAACAGCGCGCCGAAAACCTGATGATCGTGGATTTGCTGCGCAACGACCTCTCGCGGGTCTCCATTCCCGGCACGGTGCGCGTGCCGGACCTGTTCGCGGTCGAGACCTATCCGACGTTTCATGCGCTCACCTCTACGGTGACCGCGCGCCTGCGCCCCGGCGTCGGTTTGCGGGATCGCATTGCGGCGCTGTTCCCGTGCGGATCCGTGGTCGGTGCGCCGAAGATCCGTGCGGCGGAAATAATCCGCATGATGGAGCCGGAACCGCGCGGATTCTACACCGGTGCACTCGGACGCATATCGCCGCGCGGCGACATGAAGTTCAACGTGGCCATTCGTACGGCGACGATATCGGCGGACGGCGAAGGCGAATACGGCGTGGGCGGTGGAATCGTCGCCGATTCCGACCCGAACGCCGAGTATGACGAGGCGCTCCTCAAGGCGAAGATCCTGCGCGCCTGCGAAATGTGACGTCAAGCCGGGCCGACATCCGCGTCCCCTAGGAGCGGCGGCTGGACCCGCAACGAGCCGCCGCGGCATGGCGGCGGCCCGACCTCGGCCGTTCCGGAACTCCGGACGAACATAGCCCGCGAATTCCGGATTTCCGGACCACAGGCGCAGCGGCGAATTATTCGTACGTTTTATCGATAGATTTTCAATGGCTTAGAATTTCTTCGACACTCGCGCCCTTTGGCACGGCGCTTGCCAATTGGAGTCCGCAAACGACGAAGGCGAATGCCCGTCACGTAGCGCATGACCATGAGCCCTAGGGAGGGACAAAGCCATGAAGCATGACATTTCAAAACACGCTCGCATCCCGTTGGCGGTCGCAGCCGGCGTCCTCGTCGCGGGCTTGGCGTCTTCGGCGCAAGCGACCGATGTGTCGAAATTCTTTCACCTTCAATCGGTCTTGAACCTCGGCGGCTCGGGCACGTCTTGGGATCATATCGACTACGACCAGTCGCACCACAGGCTTTATCTGAGCCGCCGAGACGACGGGCTGACCGTAGTCGACAGTTCGACCGGCAAGGTCATCGGACAGGTCGCCAACGCGAAGGGCTCGGGTTCGACCGCATTCGACCTGAAAGCCGACCGAGGATTTACGGCCAATACGGACGGGTCGACGTCGGTCTTCAAGCTCTCCGACCTGTCTCCCGTGGCCCGGGTCAGCTTCGGCGACAACTTCGACGGCGTCGTGTTCGACGACGTCACGGGAATGCTGGCCTACCAGCAGGCCGACAATTCCAAGGAATTGATCGTGGACCCGAACACGATGAAGCTCGTCGCCACGATCGTCGTCGACGGCAAGCAGCTCGAGCGTCCCGCGCTCGACGGCAAGGGAAACCTCTACATCCCGATGCGCGACAAGCACGTCGTCTACAAGGTCGACATCAAGGCCGGGAAAATCGCGGCGAAATGGGACGTGTCGGCCAAATGCACCCAGCCGTCCGGATCGGATTTCGACCGGGCGAACGACCGCTTGCTTCTGGCCTGTCGCGGAATGCTTTACAATCCGGTCATGGCGGTCGTGAACGCCCAAACCGGCGCGGTCACGGCGACCTATCGCATCGGCCTCGGCGCCGACGACTTGGTTTTTGACGCGACGGGCAAGCAGGCGTTCGTGACGGCGGGCGTCGAGGGCAACCTCGAGGTCTTCAAGCAGGACGGTCCCGACGCATACAAGATGACCGAGGCGGTGCAGACCCGGCCCGGCATGCGCGTGATGCGCTACGACCCGCAGACGAAAACGATCTATTCGATGACCGCGGACGGCATCTTCGACGCGTCGAAGAAGAATCTGGCCTTCATCTCTCCCTTCTACGCAAACGTCGTCGTGCCCGGCTCGTTCGTCATGCTGACTTACGCGCGCGGCGCCTCGAAGTGACGACCTGAAGCCATCGCGGCGGGCGGGCTCGACGCCAGCCCGCCGCGTGAATTCGTCCGACAAATCGAAACGAGGAGATCGACATGTTTCCGTTGAACCGCAAATATTTGACGACCGCCGCCATGGCCGCCGGAGCGATTCTTCATGCGTTCGCCGGCGCGCGCGCCAACGACGTCGTGACGCTTGGCGCATCGGTGCAATTGACCGGATCCAGCGCCAACACCGGCCGCTACTACAAGGACGCCTATCAATTCGCGATCGACAAAATCGACGCGGCCGGCGGCGTGAAGGTCGGAGGAAAAACCTACAAGCTGGCGTTGAAGATCCTGGACAACCAGTCGAACGTGAACCTCAGCGTGCGGCAATACGTCCAACTCGTCAGCGCCGACAAGGTCGACTTCCTGCTCGGGCCGTTCGCCTCGAACTTCGCCCTCAGCGACAGTTCGGTCTCGGAAAAATATCGCGTGCCGATGGTCCAGGGCGGCGGCGCCTCCAGCGAGATTTTCACGCGCGGATACAATTACGTGTTCGGCACGCTGCCGGCGGCCGACGACTATTTCGCTTCCACGATCGACATGCTCGCCAAGCTGGGTATCAAGGGGAAGAAGGTCGCGTTGGTCGTCGCCGACGACAGCTTCGACGCCTCTGTCGCCAAGGGCACGCGGCAGCATCTTCTGGACGCGGGGACGACGATCGCCGTCGACCGGACCTATCGCAGCGGCGCCGCCGACTTCTCGACCATCCTGACGGAGGTCAAGGCGGCGGATGTCGACGCCATCCTGTGGAGCGGGCACGAGACCGAAGCGCTCAATTTCATCCGCCAGATGCAGAGCCTGAACGTGAACCCGAAGTCGTTCTACGGCTTCACGGTCGGCGTGCCGACGGAAGACTTCCGCCGGGCGCTCGGGAAGTCCGCCGATTACGCGTTCGGGATGACGCCGTGGCTGCCGGACGCAAAGCTCAAGGACCGGTGGTTCGGGGACGCCGCGGCGTTTGCGAAGGATTACCAAGCGAAATTCGGCTATGCGCCGGATTATCACGCCGCGTCGGCGATCGCCGACGTGGAGACTTTCGCGATCGCGCTCGAACGAGCGGGTTCGCTCGATCCCAAAGCCGTGCGGGACGCGATCGCGGGCGTCTCGTTCGACAGCGTCTATGCGACGGTGAAATACGGGACGAACGGCCAGATCGCGCTGCCGCAGGTCGTGGTGCAAGTCCAGGGCGGCAAGCTCGTGCCGGTCTTCACCGACCATTTCGTGGGCAAGGCGCTGTTTCCGATCCCGGCCTGGGACAAGCGTCCCTGACGAACCGCGCCGGTCGCGGGATCGAGCGGTCGCACCGCTCTTCCGCGGCCGGTCGTGGCCCGGCGCGATTTCCGGATCATCGAGGACACGTGAATGGTGCTGCCACAAATCCTGCTCAACGGCGTCCTGCTGGGCGGCCTCTACGGGCTGATGGCCTTGGGCATGGCGCTCGTCTGGGGCGTCCTCAACATCGTCAACCTGTCGCACGGCGCGTTGATCATGTTGGGCGGCTACGCGGTATATTTCCTGTTCACCGTCACGGGCCTCGACCCGTTCGCGGCGCTGCCCGTCGCGATGGCCGCGATGTTCGCGTTCGGCTACCTTCTCCAGCGCCGCCTCCTGAACCTCGTGGTGCGCTCCGCGCTGCTCAACACGCTGCTGATCACCTTCGGGCTCGACGTCGTCCTGACCTACCTCGCGCAACTTGCCTTCACCGCCGACTTCAGGACCATCAATCCGACCTATTCCGGCGCGAATTTCGCGGTCGCCGGATTGACGGTGCCGGTCGTGAGGCTCGCGGCATTCGGCATTGCGATCGCGCTTGCGGCGACGCTGTGGTTCGTTCTCGCGCGTTCGCCGCTCGGACGCGCCATTCGGGCGACCTCCCAGAACCTGACCGCGGCGCGCCTTTACGGCGTCGATCCGGGATCGCTCTATGCCGTGACGTTCGGCATCGGCGCCGCGCTCGCGGGCGCGGCCGGCGGGCTCTATGGAATGGTTTCCAACCTCACGCCCTACATCGGCGCGGAACTGACAGCGAAATCCTTCGTGATCGCGATCATCGGCGGGCTTTCGAATCCGTTCAACGTGATCCTGGGAGGCGTCTTCGTCGGAGTCGCCGAGTCGCTGGCGGCCCTCTATCTCGGGCCGACTTTCACCAACGTCGTGGGCTTCGGCTTGTTGGTCGGCATCCTCGTCGTCCGCCCCTCCCCGTCGATCAGGGCCGCATGATGAACAAGAAGACGTCGATTGCGGCCGCGATCGCGGTCGCCCTCCTCGCCTCGGTGCCGCTTTTCGGGAGCGACGTCGTCGTCCAGTTCGGAATCGACGCGTTGTCGATGGCGACGCTGGCGCAGGCTTGGAACCTCATGGGCGGTTTCACCGGCTATCCATCCTTCGGGAACTCGGTGTTCTACGGCCTCGGCGCCTACGGCACGGCGATCGCGATGACGAAGTTCGGAATGCCGTTTGGCGTCGGCCTCGCGGCGGGCGTCGCGGCGGCGACTTCGTGCGCGGCTTTGGTCGGGCTGCCGATCCTGAGGCTGCGCGGCCCGTATTTCGCGATCGCCACGCTGGGCGTCAACGGCGCGATGGCCGAGATCGTGTCGAACCTGCGGATCGCCGGCGCCGACGTCGGCCTCGTCCTCCCGCTGACCCGCAACGACGCGTCGTTCTACGAGCTCTCGCTGGCCCTGCTCGTGTTTTGCACGGGTTGCGTGGCTTGGGCCGCGACGAGCAGGTTCGGCATGGGCCTGGTCGCGATCCGCGAGGACGAGGCCGCCGCATCGACGATGGGCGTCAATGCCACGCTCTACAAGGTCGCCGCCTTCGTCTTGGCCGCCGCGTTCACGGCCGTGGCGGGCGGCATCCACGCCTATTGGAGCACGTTCATCGATCCGGCGAGCGCCTTCGACTCCACGCTCAACGTGCGCATGGTGATCATGTGCGTGTTCGGCGGGCCGGGCACCGTTTTCGGGCCCGTCGTGGGCTCCTTCATCCTGTCGGCGATCTATGAGGTGCTGGCCGCGCAGATCTCGACAGCCGCGGCGCTGCTATTCGGCGTGGTCATCGTGGTCGCCGTCATCTTCATGCCCAAGGGGCTCGCGGACTTGGTCCAGCAGGCGCCCGGCGTCGGCTGGCGATATTTCGTCCGCAACATCCGGGAGAACGGGATATGAGCGCCACCGCGCATCCGGTCCCGGTCGTCCAAGCCCTCGGCCTGACCAAGCGCTTTCAAGGCTTGGTTTCCGTCGACGGCGTGAGCTTCTCCATCGCGGCCAACGAAATCCTCGGATTGATCGGCCCCAATGGCGCGGGAAAGACGACGCTGGTCAACATGATCGGCGGCACGATCGCGCCCAGCGCCGGCGAACTGCTATTCGAGGGCAAGCCCATAACCGACGCGCCCGTCCACCGGCGCGCGCACGCCGGGATCGGCCGGACATTCCAAGTGATGAAGCCGTTCCCCGGCATGACCGCGCTTGAAAACGTCACCGTCGGCGCGCTGTTCGGGCGCGACGGCGGTCTGAAGGACATGGGAAAGGCGCGCGAGGCGGCGCGGGGATGGCTCGAATTCACGGGCCTCGGGCGGCGCATCGACACGCGCGCCGACGAACTCGGGGGGCCCGATCGAAAGCGGTTGGAGTTCGCAAAGGCGCTCGCGCTCCGACCCAAGCTCCTGCTGCTCGACGAAGTGATGGCGGGCCTGAACCCCGTGGAAGTCGACGAAGTGATCGAACTCATCAAGGCCGTCCGCGGCCGCGGCGTGGCGCTCCTGGTGATCGAGCACGTCGTGAAGGCGATCAGGAGACTGTCCGACCGCGTGATGGTCCTCCATCACGGACAAAAGATCGCCGAGGGCGATCCCGCATCGGTGCTTTCGGACCCACGGGTGGTCGAGGCTTACCTGGGAAAGAAGCGGACATGAGCGGCGAGGAATTGCTGACCGTCGGGGCGCTGCACGCCGGCTATGGAGCGGCGCCGGTTCTTTTCGGCGTCGACCTCGCCGTCCGCGAGGGCGAAATCGTCTCGCTCGTCGGCAGCAACGGCGCCGGAAAGACGACGTTGTTGCGCGCGATATCGCGGACGATTCCGGCGCGGGGCGTCCTGCGGTTCGCGGGAGAGGACCTTCTGCCGCTTTCGCCGGAGGGAGCGTTTTCGCGGGGTCTCGTGCAGGTGCCGGAGGGACGGCAATTGTTCGGACGCATGAGCGTCGAGGAGAACCTCGCGATGGGCGCGCACCGCCGGCGCGACGGTCGCGTCAAAGCGAGTTTCGAGCGGGTCTATGCGCTGTTTCCCAAGCTCGCGGAGCGCCGGCGCCAGCTCGCGGGCAACATGTCCGGCGGGGAGCAGCAGATGTGCGCGATGGCGCGCGCCCTCATGGCCGACCCCCGGCTGCTCGTCGTCGACGAGATGAGCCTCGGCCTCGCGCCCGTGATCGTGGACCTGTTGCTCGCCGTCCTGAGGGACATTCGCGCGCAAGGCGTCACGGTGTTGCTGGTCGAACAAGACGTGTTCGCGGCTTTCGAGGTCGCCGACCGCGCCTACGTGATGGAAACCGGTCGCGTGGTGCGCGAAGGGCCGGTGACGGAACTCGCGCACGACCCGGCCGTCCGGGACGCCTATCTCGGCGCGGCCGAATGACGGCGCGGATCCGACGCCGCGCGGGTCACCCGTCCGGATCGGCGCCGGGCTGCAGGCCGAAACGGCGCATTTTGTCGTAAAGCGTCTTCTTCGGGATTTGGAGCGCCTCGCCCGCGAGCGCGACGTCGCCCTTGCTGCCGCGCAGCGCGTCCAGGATCAATCCGCGCTCGAATCCTTCGACGACGTCGGGCAACGACCGAGGAGCGTCGCACGCCTCGGCGCGCCGCCCGCCGAGGCCGCCCTCGAACGCGCCGAGCACGAAACGGTCGGCGACGTTGCGCAATTCGCGGACGTTGCCCGGCCATTCGTGGGACATCAGCTCCACGCGCAACGCCTCGGGGATGGCGGGAAGGTTCCGTTCATAGCGTTCGCCCGCTTGCCGCATGAAATGCGAAAACAGGAGAGGAATGTCGTCGCGACGTTCGCGCAAGGGAGGAATGCGCAGCGTCACCACGTTGAGGCGATAGTAGAGGTCCGCGCGGAACCCGCCCTCCGCGCTCAATCGTCCGAGGTCCGCCTTGGTGGCGGCGACGACGCGCATCGACACCGCGACGCTCTCGTTCGACCCCAGGCGTTCGACCCGTCGATCCTGCAGGACGCGCAACAGCTTGACTTGGAGCGACGCCGGCATCGACTCGATCTCGTCGAGGAACAACGTGCCGCCGGCGACGTGCTCGATCTTGCCGATGCGCCGCTTCTGGGCGCCGGTGAAGGCGCCCGCCTCGTGGCCGAAGATTTCGCTTTCGAACATCGATTCGGGGATCGCCCCGCAATTGATCGCGACCAACCGCTTTCCGCGCGACGGCGAGAAGCGGTGCAGGCAATCGGCGACCAATTCCTTGCCCGTCCCGGTCTCGCCGAACACGAGGACGTCCGGCGCGGAATCCGACAGGTTGAGAATCGCGCGGCGCAGGGCGCGGATCGGCGCCGATTGCCCGACCAGGACGGCGTCGATGTCGGCCGCCCCCGCCGCCTTCGCCCGCAAGTCGTCGAGCTCGAACGTGAGGATGCGCTTTTCGAGCGCGCGCTTGACGGCATTGACGAGTTGATCCGCGCCGACCGGCTTCTCCAGGAAGTCGTAAGCCCCGAGTTGCATAGCCTTCACGGCCATCGAAATGTCGCCATGCCCGGTGATCAGGATGACGGGCAGGCCGTCGTCGATGGCCAGCGCGTCGACCAGCAAGCGAAGTCCGTCTGCGCCCGGCAGCTTGACGTCGCTGACGACGACGCCCGGATAGCGCCGCCGCAATCGCGAGACGGCCGCCTCGGCGGACGAATGGGCTTCCACGTCGATTCCGGCGAGTCTCAGCGCCTGCGTGGCGCCATACCGGACCGCGGAATCGTCCTCGACGATCATGACCTTGAAGTCGTCAAACATGCGCGATGCGTCCCCGCGGTCCGAGGCGCGGCAGAACGACCGCGAACCGGGCGCCTCCCGTCGGAAGGTTCGACGCCCTCAACGTGCCGCCGAAGTCGCGCACGATCCCCTCGGAGATCGAAAGCCCGAGGCCCAATCCCTCGCCCGCCGGCTTGGTCGTGTAGAAGGGTTCGAACAGGCGCTTCATCGCCTCCTCGGAGAGACCGGGGCCGTTGTCGTCGATCTCGATCGAGACGTGGGTCGCATCGTCGCGGACCGTGATCGACAGGGCCGGCGCCTCGTGAGCCCGGGCCGCATCGATGCCGTTGGCGACGAGGTTCACGAACACCTGTTCCAACCGCGGTCCGTCGCAAAGTACGAACAGCCCGCGGTAGGGAGCGTCGAAGCGTATGTCGGCGCGCGCCGCCGCGCGCTTCTCGCCGAGGATGGCGAGGGCATTGTCGATGCACGGCGTGACGTCGTTCGGTTGGAAGCTCGGCGGCGACTTGCGCGCGAACAGCTTGAGTTGACCGGTCATGCGCGCCATGCGGCGGATGAGGTCGGAGACCATCGCGAGGTTTTCGCCCGCCGCGGCCGGCTCGCCGCGCGCGAGCAGCGTCCGCGCGTTGTCGGACAACGTCCGTATCGCCGCCAGGGGCTGCGTCATCTCGTGCGTGATGCCCGCGGCCAGCTGTCCGAGCACCGCGAGCTTGGCGGAATGCACCAATTCGTCGTGCGCCCTGCGGAGACGCGAATTCGCCTCGGTCAGGTCGCGGGTGCGGATCGCGACTTCGCGTTCGAGGCGGTTGTTGGCCCGCGTGAGCAGCGCCTTCGCCGCGCGCTCCGTCAACGCGACCCGGCGTCTCTGGCGCCAAAACGAGACCAGCAGGAAGAGCGACATCGCGCTGAGGCCGACGATCACGCGCGCGGCGGCGGCCATCGAGTCCGCGTAGCCGAGGTCGCTGAAGAGCGTGATGGTCCAGCCGAGACGCGGAAGGTATCGCCGGCGCATCAGGAGTTCCGCCCGCCCGCGCAAGGACGCGCCGGCCGCGAACGAGACCATCGCGCGGTCCGGCGTCGATCCGGCCGCTTCGACGAGCCCGATCGGCGTGAGGTTCGCGTGGCCATATTGGCGCGTGCCGCGCAACCGGGCCAGAACGGCGCGGTCGAGGGGCGCCAGCGTCCTGTACCGCCACTCGGACTGGGACGCGAGAATGACGATGCCATTGCCGTCGAGCACCATCACGCCCGCCGAGTTTCGCCCCCAGGTCGACTGCAAATGGTCGAGGTCGACTTTCACGACGCCGACGCCCAGCGTCGCGCCGTTCGACAGGATCGGCCGCGCGAAATAATAGCCCGCCGCGCCGCTGGTGGTTCCGATGCCGAAGAACCGCCCGAATCCGCCGCGCATGGCCTCCTGGAAATACGGGCGGAACGAGACGTCGATGCCGACGAAACTGACCGGCGCGCCCCAATTGCTCGCCGCCAACACCCGCCCGACGGGATTCACGACGTAGAGCGCCGACGCGCCCGCGGCGTCGCCGACCTTTTCCAGATAGCGATCGACGCGGTCGACCGCCGCGTGCGACGCGGGATCTCGCAGCACGCGAGCGACGCCGGGTTCGGCCGCGAGCGCGGACGGCAGGTAGTCGAAGCGCCCGAGTTCGGCATCGAGCGACTCGACGTAGCGATCGAGGTCCCGATCGCTCCTCTTCACCTCCGCATCGATCTGGATTCCGCGCGCGACCCGACCGGCGACGATCGTCGCGGTCGCCGCGATGGCCATCCCAAGCACCCAGAACGCAAGGGCGCCATTCAAAGCGGACCGCCCGCCTGCGCCCGCGCGCCGTCGGAGCGGAATTTCAACGCGTTCCACCGTTGATCCTTCGATGCGCCGAACGTTCGCGTCCGCGATGGGTCGACGATAGACAAACTTGCGCCCCTGACCAATCGCAATTCACCGCGAACCGCGGTCGCCTGAAACCGCATCGTTCCAAATCTCGGAGCGCGATCCGATGCGCGGAATGCGGTTGCGCCCGGACCGGCGGAAGGGTTCTAGGGCGCGCAGGGGTGGGGCGAGAAGACCGACCAATTCATCGCCTTGGCCAGCTTTTCCAGCGCCAACCGGCCGAGATGCGAATTGCCGCAACCGTCGAGGCCCGGCGACCAGACGCAGATGGAGGCCCGGCCCGGCGCCACCGCGAGGATCGCGCCGCCGACGCCGCTCTTGCCCGGCAGGCCGACGCGGAACGCGAATTCGCCCGAGCCGTCGTAATGGCCGCAGGTCAGCATGAGGGAATTGATGCGACGCGCGCGATCAGGCGAGACGATCCGCGTTTCCGTCGCCGGATTCAACCCGTCGTGCGCGAGGAAGCGCGCCGCTTGCGCGAGTTGCCGACACGACATCGCGATCGCGCAATGGTGCGCATAGGCGGTCAACAGGCGTTCGACGGGATTCTCGACCACGCCGAACGAGCGCATGTAGTGCGCCAACGCGAAGTTCCGGTGACCGGCGCCCAACTCCGAGTCGGCGACCGCGCGGTCGACCCTGATCGCGTCGTCGCCGGCCAGCGCCCGCAGGAATCGCAGGATTTCGGCGACGGTCTCCGACGGCCGGTAGGCGGACAGCAGGGTATCGGTGACCGTGATCGCGCCCGCGTTGACGAACGGATTGCGCGGCACGCCGCGCTCCCGTTCGAGTTGGACGATCGAGTTGAACGGGTTTCCGGAGG
>JAGWKJ010000307.1 GCA_028865375.1 Hyphomicrobiales bacterium
ACGAGGGCGCCGAATTGCTGGTCGTAGCCGAACCGAACGCCGGCGAACGCGCCGCCGACGCCGAAGCCGTCGAGCGGCGCGCCGCTCACGGCGGCGAAATTGTCGCTCTCTTCGCCCCAGCCAAACCCGGTTTGGGCGCCCGCGGAGAAGCCCGACCAATCTTAGGCCGTCACCGGCGGCGGCGCAGGCGCTGCGGGCGCTCCCTTGTGAGTCGGGAGATCGCTGGCGAAGGCCGCTGGCGCGCATAGGGCCAATGCCGAACCGGAAAGGACGAATGCGCGCATGGGAGCCGCCGGATCGGTCACGAGTCGATTTTGGACGTTAACACTTCTTTCACGAAAGGAATGTTGCCGTTGTGCAACGTCACGAAATAATGTCCGGGGCCGCTCGCTTATTTCGATGATCCGGCCAAATCGTTCGAGCTCGCCCAAACGTGGCGAAATCGGTCTCGGCGATTCTGACGTTGCGGCCGTCCGCGTGCGGCGATCAGCCGCCGACTTTGCCGTGCCAGGAAGGCCGCAGATCGGCCGCGGTGAGCGTGTCGGTGGCGCGCGGGGCGGGGCGCAGGAACGCCGGATCGACGCCGCGCAGGCCGGCGAGGAACGCGGTGCAATCGGCCGGATTGGCGAGACAGAACGAGGTCGCTTCGCGCCCGGCCGCTCCTGCCAGGCCCGCCGTGGCGGAAGGCGCGTCGGGCGCGCGCGCCAATTCGGCGGTTCCCGCCGCCAACGGCAGGTTGGCGTAGACGATTCCCAGCCAGAAGGCGGTGCGCAGCAGGCCCATCGGAACGCTCCTCGATGCGAGGATCATGGCGCCGCCGGCCCAACATCGCGTTCGGCCAAACGCTCGAATGCGAAGCGGGCCCGAAAGGTTTCGTCAACGAATCCGTCAGCGAAGCGGAAACCATGTCGGGGCGTTCGTTAACGCGATCCGTCGGGATTTAGCGCTCGCTTAAGGTTGTCGGTCCAAAGTCGCCTCGATGTCGCGGGAAACGTCCCCGGAAGGTTTGCGTCACGTGTCCATTGCGTCGGCACTGAAGAACGGTTTCTCGCCGGTGGCGGACCGCGCGGCCTCCGGGCCGCCGTTCGAGCGGGCCCGCCGAGAGACATTCGGCGCCCTTCGCTTGGCGACCGCCGGCGCCGGCGCGGCCACCGCCTTGCCGCTGTTGGCGCTCTACGGCCGGCCGACCCTCTGGCAGGCCGCCGCCTTCGCGTTTTTCGCCCTGCACCTGGCGGCGCTCCTTCTGGTCGAGCGCACCGGAAAGCTCGCGGTCGGCGAATTCGCCGCCGCGGTCTGCACGGTGGGCGCCGGCTTCTGTCTCGCGGCGGGCGGCGGGCCGGCCTATGCCACCGCGCTGGGTTTCGTGGCGCTGGCGCCGGTGGAGACGGCGCTGGCGGGCCTCTACGGACCGACCTTGTTCGCCGCCTCGGCGGCGGCCGCGAGCGTCGCGGCGATCGCGCTCGGCGCGGCGTTCGGCGGATGGGGCGACGCGTCGGCCCTTTGGGGCGTCGCGACGCTCGCCTGCGCGGCGGGCGCGACCGTCTACGCTTGCGCGCTCGCCCTCGCCGGCGCGCGGCTGCAAAAGCTGCGCCGCGACCTCCACCGCGTCAACGCACAGCGCTATGTCGGCCTCACGCGCGCGCTCGGCGACGTGGTCGCCGTGTTCGACGCCGAAGGCCGGGTGCTTTCGGCCAACGAGGGTGCGCGCGGTGCGTTCGGCCTCGACCCGGTCGCGCTCGCCGGCCGCGGCCTGTTCGATCGCGTCCACGTCGGCGACCGGCCGGCCTTCCTCGCCTGCGTCGCCGACGCGACGCGTTCCGCGGATCCGGTCGCGGCGACCTTCCGCGTCCGCAAGGACGCCGACGGCGGGCGGCCGGAAATCGCCTGGCTCGAAATGCGCGCCCTGCGCTGCGCCACCGACGGCGACGGGGTCGTGGTGGCGGCGCTGCGCGACGTCACGGCTTCGCGGGAACGCGAAGCGGCGCTCGACGCCGCGCGCGCCGAGGCCGAACTCGCCAACGCGTGGAAGGACCGGTTCCTCGCCAACGTGAGCCACGAATTGCGCACGCCGCTCGCCGCCATCATCGGCTTCGCCGAGATGCTGGCCGATCCGCGCGTCGCGCCCACCGATCCGGCCAAGGCGCGCGACTATGCGCGCACGATCCAATCGTCGGGCGAGCACCTGCTGGGCATCGTCAACACCATCCTCGACATGTCGAAGATCGAGGCCGGCGGCTACGAGCTCGAACCCGAGCCGGTCGACCTCGTCGAGCTGGCGGGCGCCTGCGCGGGCATGTTGCGGTTGAAGGCGGAAGCCGGCGGCGTCGCGCTGGAATGCGCCCCGCCTTCGGGCCCCGTCGTGGCCGACGTCGATCGCCGCGCCTGCCGCCAGGTCGTCATCAACCTGCTGTCCAACGCGGTGAAGTTCACGCCCGCCGGCGGCGCGGTGACGTTGAAGGTGCGCGCGCGCGGCGCCGGCGCCGA
The DNA here is from genome assembly GCA_028865375.1 of Hyphomicrobiales bacterium. Taxonomy (GTDB): domain Bacteria; phylum Pseudomonadota; class Alphaproteobacteria; order Rhizobiales; family Beijerinckiaceae; genus JAGWKJ01. The sequence continues at coordinate 2,485 of JAGWKJ010000307.1, forward strand.
GATCGTCGTCGCCGACACGGGCATCGGCATCGCCGCGGCCGACCTGCCGCGCATCGGCGAGGCGTTCTTCCAGTCGCGCGCGACCTACGACCGGCCCTACGAGGGCACGGGCCTCGGGCTGTCGGTCGTGCGCGGCCTCGTCGCGCTGCATGGCGGCGCGGTGGCGATCGAGAGCGCGCCGGGCCACGGCACCAGCGTCGTCGTGCGCCTTCCCGCCGAAGCGCGCGCGCCGCGCACGCCGCCGGCGGACGCCAGATTCGAGACCCTCGCGAGGCCGCCCGTCGCGTCGCCGAAGCCGGCGCGCGCGGACGATCCCGCGCAACGGGAG
>JAGWKJ010000308.1 GCA_028865375.1 Hyphomicrobiales bacterium
CGATCCAGGTCCATGGCGGCGCCGGCTACATCCGCGAGACCGGCGTCGAACGGTTGGCGCGCGACGTGCGGTTGACGCGCATCTACGAGGGCACGTCGGAGATCCAGCGCCTCGTCATCGCGCGCGACGCGCTGGGCGCGCGCTGAGGCGGCTCAGGCGAGGCCGAGAAGAGCCGGCACGTCCGCGAGCGACGCGATCACCGCGTCGGGCCGGCCCGGCAGGCGCTCCGGCGGTTGGCCGCGCCGGTTGCACCACGCGACCTTCATGCCGAAATCGGAGCCGGCATAAGCGTCCCAACCGTTGGACGACACGAACAGGGTGCGTTGTGCCTCGATGCCCAGCCTGGCCAGCGCGCGCGCGTAGGTGGCCGGGTCGGTCTTGAAGGCGCCGACCTCGTCGACCGAGACCGTCATGTCGAGCAGGTCGCCGAGCCCGGAATGCGCGACCGCCGACGCCAACATCGCTGGCGAGCCGTTCGACAGGATCGCCGTGCGCAGGCCCGCCGCGCGAAGCCGCCGCAGCGTCGAGGCCGCGTCGGGATAGGCGTCCAGCGTCAGGTAGAGATCCATTAGCCGCGCGCGACGCGACGGCTCCGCCAAGCCGAAGGTCTCCAGCGCGAAGTCGAGCGCGTCGCCGGTGACGCTCTCGAAGTCGACGTAGCGCCGCTGCAGCGTGCGTAGCCAAGAATATTGCAGCTGCCTGTCGCGCCACAGATCCGTCAGCGCCGCGCGTCGGTCGGCCGGCACGTCCTCGCAGCGCGCCGCGGCGGAGGCGAAGTCGAACAGCGTGCCATAGGCGTCGAAAAGGCAGGCCGCGACACCCTCGATGCGCGCCATGTCCGCCTCCTCAGGGTCGCGCGCGCTGGCCGAACAGGACCTTCTTCGCCTCGTCGCTCATCGGCGCCGGCGGGTTGACGCGGGCGCCGGCTTCGTAGGCGCGAATGATCGCCGGCCGCGCCTTGATCGTCTCGAACCAACGCTTCACGTGCGGGAAGTCCTCGAGCTTCTGGCCCTGTCGCTCGTAGGGCACGATCCACGGATAGGCCGCCATGTCGGCGATAGAATACTCGCCGCCGACGAACGCGCGGTCGGCGAGGCGTCGGTTCAGCACGCCGTAGAGGCGGTTCGTCTCGTCGACGTAGCGCTTGATCGCGTAGGGCAGTTTCTCGGGCGCATAGGCGCTGAAATGATGGTTCTGCCCGGCCATGGGGCCGAGCCCGCCCATCTGCCAATACAGCCATTGCAGCACGTCGTATCGGCCCCGCACGTCGGCGGGCAGGAACTTGCCCGTCTTCTCGGCGAGATATTGCAGGATCGCGCCCGATTCGAAGACGCCGATCGGCGCCCCGCCGTCGGCCGGCGCCCGGTCGAGGATGGCGGGCATCCGGTTGTTGGGCGCGATGGCGAGGAACTCGGGGCGGAACTGCTCGCCCTTGCCGATGTTGACCGGCTTGATCTCGTAGGGGAGGCCGGCCTCTTCGAGGAAGATCGTCACTTTGTGGCCGTTTGGCGTCGGCCAATAGTGCAATTCGATCATGGCGGGCTCCGATCCGCGGGGGCGAGTCGGTTGCAGCTAATCCTCCGACCCCGCGACGACAAGGCGCGCCGGCGCGCCGGCGCCCTTGCGAATCGGAAAGGCCATGGCGCGCCCCGGCCTGTGGATCAGGTCTCTTCGTCCTTGGGGATTTCGCCGTCGATCAACCCGGTGACGTCGTCTTCGTCTTCCTCTTCGGGGGCGAGGAACGGATCGTCCGCCTCGTCCTCGTCGTCATCGACGTCGACATCCTCGGCGCCGGCGACCTTCGCCTCGGCGGGTTCGGCCTCTTCGAGCGACACCAGCTCGGGTCCGGCGACGGGCAATTCGCCCTCTTCGTCGTCCTTGGCGGCGACCGGCGCCGGAGCGCGGGGCACGATCGCGCCCTCGAACACGGTTCCGCATTTCGGGCAGCTGATCGGCGACTTGTTCATGTCGAAGAACTTCGCGCCGCAGTGGAGGCAATGGCGTTTCACGCCGAGTTCGGGTTTGGCCAAGGTCGGTCGGTCCGGTCGGTGGGGGATGTCGAGGGGCCGGCCTAATGGCGCGGTATGCGCGAGTCAATGAGCGCGACGCCGGCCGGCCGCCATCTGTGCGCTTCGCGCGTCTGGACGGCACGCGTCTTCCGGGCTAACGGGACGCACCCGCGGGCGACCGCGGGGCCGGAGGGGTGGCCGAGCGGTTGAAGGCGCACGCCTGGAAAGTGTGTATGCGGGAAACCGCATCGCGGGTTCGAATCCCGCTCCCTCCGCCAATGCTCCGCCGAACCCCTTCGTCCACCCGCGACCGGCTCGGTACAGAGCGGAAGCCGAGCGCTTGGATGACTTTCGGGACGCCGCGCGCCCGAACCGCCGCCGTCTTTGCGAGCGAAGCGAAGCACTCCAGAATCCTTGGAAAGCCTCGCCGCGTGGCGAAGGCCGCTGGATTGCTTCGTCGCTCCGCTCCTCGCAAAGACGGAGGGCGCGCGGGACCGAAGCGCCCGCCGGGCCTATGGCGCGCCGCCGTCCTTGGCCAGCACGTGCGGCGCGCCGGCCTCCCATGAGGCGAAGGCGCGCGCGCCCGGCTTGAAGGCTTCGGCGGCGGCGCCGGGCAGGTCGGCCCACAAAGTCAGCTTGTCGTCGCCGCCCAGCGCCAGCTTCAGCCGCGTCAGCGCGCCAAGGAACGACGCCTCGCGCACCACGCAGGGCGCGCCGGCGCCTTCGACCGCCGACAGGCGCACGTGCTCGGGCCGGATGAAGACCTCCACCGGGGCGCCCGGCGCGTGGCCGCGCGCCGCCTC
>JAGWKJ010000309.1 GCA_028865375.1 Hyphomicrobiales bacterium
GCGCGTAATAGGCGGTCTGCTCGACGCCGGTGGCGGCGTTGAGGTCGCCGCCCGCCGCCTCGATCTCCTCGACGATGGCGCGCGCGGAGCGTTTGCGCGTGCCCTTGAAGGCGAGGTGTTCGAGAAAATGCGCCAGCCCGTGTTCGGCCCGCGTCTCGTGGCGCGAACCGGCGCCGACCTGCACGCAGATCGAGACCGTCTCGACGCCGGCCATCGGGTCGGCGAGCACGCGCAGTCCCGAGGGCAACGTGGAGATCGCGGGACTCATGCGGCGCTCGCTGCGGCGCCGGCGCGCGAGCGCCGGGCGACATGGGCGCGCACGGCAGCGAGGTCGTCGGGCAGCGTGACGAAGTCCTCGCGCCGCGTCGCGAGTTCGGCCAGCCGCGCGGGCGGCTCGGGCCGCCGGCCGATCGCGCGCTCCACCGCATCGGGAAACTTGGCCGGATGCGCGGTCAGCAGCGCCACGGCGGGCGTGGCAGGCTCGACCGCCAGCAGGCCGCGCGCCGCGCGTACGGCGATCGCGCCATGCGGATCGAGGACATAGCCCGTCGCGCGCGCGGTCGAGGCCATCTCGTCGCGGCAATCGTCCTCGCTCACGCGCGCGGCGCCGTATTCGCGCTTGAGCGCGGCGAGCTCGCCCGGCGCGAGGTCGAAGCGGCGCGCCTGCGCCAGCCCGTCCATGCGCGCGCGCAGCGTCGCCGCGTCGCGGCCGCAGGCGTCGAACAGCGCGCGCTCGAAGTTGGACGACACCTGGATGTCCATCGAGGGCGACATCGTGGGCTTGGTCTCGCGGCGCTCGCAGGCGCCGGTGGCGAAGGTGCGGGCGAGCACGTCGTTCTCGTTGGTGGCCACCAGCAGTTCGGCGACCGGCAGCCCGAGCTTGCGCGCATAGGCGCCGGCCAGGACGTCGCCGAAATTGCCGGTCGGCACGGAAAACGAGACGGCGCGGCGCGGCGCGCCGAGCGCGGCGGCGGCGGCGAAATAATAGACGACCTGCGCCAAGATGCGCGCCCAGTTGATCGAGTTCACGCCCGCCAGCGAATGCCGGTCGCGGAACGGGTGGTCGTTGAACAGGCCCTTCACCAACGCCTGGCAGGCGTCGAAATCGCCCTCGATCGCGATGGCGTGCGCGTTGGGCGCGCCGGCCGTCGTCATCTGGCGGCGCTGCACGTCCGACACGCGGCCGGCGGGGAACAGCACGAACACGTCGACGTTGTCGCGTCCGGCGAAGGCGGAGATCGCCGCCGAGCCGGTATCGCCCGAAGTGGCGCCCACCACGGTGGCGCGGCGGCCGCGGCGCGCCAGCTCGGCGTCCATCGCGCGGGCGAGCCACGTCATCGCGAAGTCCTTGAAGGCGAACGTCGGCCCGTGGAACAGTTCGAGCCCGAACAGGTTCGGCGCGAGCTGCACCAAGGGCGCCTTGGCGGGATGGGCGAAGTCGGCATAGGCGGATTCGAGCGACGCGCGGAGCGCCGAGGGCGTCATCGCGTCGCCCACGAAGGGCGCCATCACCGCGGCGGCGACCGTCTCGTAGGGCGCGCCGGCGAAGGATTTGATCGTCGCCTCGGAGAGCCGCGGCGCCTCGGCGGGCACGTAAAGTCCGCCGTCGCGCGCCAGTCCGGCCAGCATGGCGTCGGCGAAGCCGAGTTCGGGCGCGACGCCCCGCGTCGATACGTATCGCAAGTCAAATCCGTCGGTTCGCTTTGGCGGCCCGTCTAGCACGAAACCGCGCGGCCGGGGATAGGGACCGCGTCGCGCTTTCCCTCACGCGGGCCGCGCCTTCCACGCATAGAGACCCGATACGACGAGCAGCGTCGCCGCCAGGCCGAACCAAGTGAAGGCGTAAGAGAGGTGATTGTTGGGGAAACTCAACACCGTCTCGCCACCCTGCGGCAGGCCGCCGGGTGCCTGCCCGGCGTCCTCGTCGACGATGAAGGGCGCCGCGCGGGCGACGCCGAGACCGGCGGCGATCGAGGCCGGATCGAGCGTGAACCAAAGGCCCTTGGCCGGCTCGTCGGCGGGCGTGAACCAGGTCCGCCATTCGGGCGGCCGCATCAGGCCCGTGATCGTCGTCGCGCCGGCGATCTCGGACGCCGCGCGGTCTGCGCGCGCGTCCTTGCCCTGCGGCACGAAGCCCCGGTTCACCAGCACGGTCGCGCCGCCGGCGAGCGCGAATGGCGTCACCACGAGATAGCCCGGCCCGCCATAGCGCCCCTTGGGCGAGCCCAGCGCGCGGAACACCTTCGCCTCGTGCGAATAGTCGAAGGCGCCGGTCGCGCGGACGTGCGCGTAATCGTAGGCCTCTGGCTTCAGCGCCGGCCAATCGGCGGGCGCCGGCAGGTCGGCGGGCGCGGCATGGACGCGCGCGGCGACTTCCGCGATCAGCCCGAGCTTCCAATGCAGGCGCCGCAATTGCCAGACGCCGAGGCCGACCAGCAGCGCAAAGGCGGGCGCGATGGCGGCGAGTGCGACCAGCGCGCCGCGGCGGCGGGCGGGCGCGCTCATCCGCGGAACCGGATCTGCTCCGCCTTGGTGCGCCATTGCTGCGCGATCATCAGGCCCTTGAGCGGACGCAGCAGGCCCAGCGTGACGACGAGCGTGAGGGGCAGGAACACGACGACATGGACCCAGAACGGCGGCGAGAACGTGAATTCCGTCCACAGCGCGAGGCCGAGCACGACGAAGCCCGCGATCAGCGTCACGAACACGGCGGGGCCGTCGCCGCTGTCGGCGAAGGCGAAGTCGAGGCCGCAGACCTCGCACTTCGGCTTCAGCGCCAGAAAGCCGTCGA
>JAGWKJ010000035.1 GCA_028865375.1 Hyphomicrobiales bacterium
GATCCACTTTTCGAGCGCGGCGACGGGGCACGTGTCGGGCGAAGATCCGCGCGCGACCTCGACCTCGCGCCAGCCCGTCTTGGCGGCGATCGACAGGATCGCGCCGTCCTTGCGCAGGTCGATCCAGCCCTTGCCGTCGACGGTCTGTTCGGGCCCGATGTCGAGCCCGACGATTTCCGACCGCCGGAGCGCGCCGGCGAAGCCGACGAGCAAGAGCGCGCGGTCGCGCAGGGCGCGCAGGTCGACGGGAGGCAGCAGGGCGAGCATCGCCTTCAGGTCGTCGGCGAGGATCGCCTCCTTGGCGCGCGGCGGGCGCGCGTGCCGGCGGCGGATGCCCGCGAGCACCGTGGCGACGTGGCGGTCCGCGCGGTCGAACGGACGGCCGCGCTGCGCGCAGCGCCAGACGATGGCCGACACCTTGCGTTCGATGGTCGAGACGCCGAGCGGCCGCCCGGCCGCGCCTTCGGCGCCCGTGGCCAGCGCGGTCAGCCACAGGCCGACGGTCTCGGGCGACGGCGGGTCGATCTCCGCCCCGCGCCGCGACGCCCAATCCGCGAAGCCGCGCCAGTCGGAGGCATAGGCGCGGTTGGTGTTGGCCGAATGGGCGGCGCGCGCGTAGCCGCGCGCGGTCTCCGCGAGGCGGTCTAGGACGGGGGTCGGCGTCGCGGTCGGAAGGGCTTTGGCGAGTGCGGTTCCGGCGGCCAACGGCGTTTCCTCGGGTGATTCGGGACGCCACTCGCCCTCCGCTTACCGCCCGCTGACTCCCCGGGTCAATGCGCGCCTCGCAGGGCGTCCTTGACCGCGTCCGCCACCCGCAGCGCGTTGGCGATGATCGTCAGCGTCGGGTTGACCGCCCCGCTGGATGGAAAGAACGCCGCGTCGGCGACATAGAGGTTGTCGACCTCGTGCGCCCGGCAATCGAGGTCGAGCACGCTGGCGGCGGGATCGGCGCCGAAACGCATCGTCCCGCATTGATGCGCGGTGCCGCCGATCGGCACGTCCTTGCCGAAGTAGAGCGAGCGGTCGAGCCACGAGGTCTTGGCGCCGAGGCGGCGCATGTGGCCCTCGAACGCCGCGCGAAGGCCGCGATGCGCTTCCATGTTGACGGGCGTCAGCGCCAGCGTCACGCGGTCGCCGTCGTAGGAGACGCGGTTCTCCGGCCTCGGGAGGTCTTCGCTCGACAGCCAGAAGCCGAGCGCGTGGCGCGCCACGGCCTCGAACGGTGCGCCGGGCAGGAAATCGAGCCAACCGGGCAACGCCTCGGCTTTTACTTGATCGCCCTGCGCCGCCGCCAACATCTGTACGAGGCCCAGCGGATGCGGTCGCCCGTCCCCGGCGAAATAGAAGTCGCTGATCGCCATCGTCTTCTGGAACGTGGCGTCGACGGGTTCGCGCATCAACGCGAGCAGCGCCGACTGCTCATGGCGCATGTAATTGCGGCCGACCTGTCCCGAGCCGTTGGCGAGGCCGCCGGGATGTTTGCCGTTGGCGGAGCGCAGGAACAGCAGCGCCGACGACAGCGCGCCGCAGGCGGCGACCACGACCTTCGCCTCGTGGAACTCTTCCCCGCCGTTCCGCCGCAACCGCACGCCGGTCGCGCGGCGGCCGGAGGGATCGGTCTCGATCCGCTCGACATAGGCGCCGGTCATCAGCGTCACGTTCGGGTTCGCGCGCAGCGCGGGATCGAGCGCCGCGACCTGCGCATCGGCCTTGGCGTCAAGCGGACAGGGAAATCCGTCGAAACGGTCGCAGCGGATGCAGCGGCTTGCGGGCGTCGGCTTGCCGTCCTTCTCGTCGAGCAGGATTCCCAGCGGCAGGTGGAACGGGTTCAGCCCTTGCGCCTTCAACGCCTCGGCGAGCGCTTCGATGCGCGGTTCGTGCGACACCGGCGGATGGGGATAGGGATCGGCGCAGGCGGGATCCAGCGGATCCTCGCCGCGCGCGCCGTGCACGCTGAACAGGCGCTCGGCAGCGAGATAATGCGGCGCGAAGGCTTCGTAGGGCAGCGGCCAGGCGGGCGAGACGCCGCCGGCGTGCTCGACCTCGCCGAAGTCGCGTTCGCGCAGGCGCAGCAGCGCGGCGCCATAGACCTTGGAATTGCCGCCCACGAAATAATGCAGACCCGGCGCGAAGGGCCTCCCCGCGCCGTCGAACCACGTCTCCTTCGCTTGGTAGGCGCCGTCGAGAAAGACCCTGCCGACGTCCCAATTGTCGCGCGAACGGACGAGCCGCTCGCCGCGCTCGACCACGAGGATGCGCGCGCCGGTCGGCCCGAGCCGATGCGCGACCGACGCGCCGCCCGGCCCGCTGCCGACGATGACGACGTCCCAGCCTTGGTCGGCCATTTCGGTCAGCCGTTGGTCGCGAAGCCGGGATAGAGCGTCATGCCGCCGTCGACGAACAAGGTCGCGCCCACGACATAATCGCTGTGGTCGGAGGCGAGCCAGACCGCGACGTGGCCTATGTCGTCGGGCTCGCCGATGCGGCCGTAGGGCACCAGGCCCATCAGCTTGTCGTACGCCGCCGGCGTGTCCCAGGCGGCGGTGTTGATCGGCGTGCGGATGGCGCCGGGCGCGATCGAGTTGATGCGGATGCGATGGGGCGCGCATTCCTGCGCCAGGCTCTGCATCAGCATCAGGATGCCGCCCTTCGACGAGGCGTAATTGACGTGGCCGGCCCATGGGATCTGCTGGTGAACCGAGCTCATGCAAATGATCTTGCCGGCCGAACGCGACACGGCGGGATTGATCCCCCGCCGCTTGAATTCGCGGATCGCCTCGCGCGCGCACAGGAACTGCCCGGTCAGGTTGACTTGGATCACGGTGTTCCATTGCGCAAGCGTCATGTCGTCGATGGCCGCGTCGCGTTGCAGGCCGGCGTTGGCGACCAGGACGTCGATCGTGCCGAAGTCGGCGACCATCGCGGCGTACATCGCCTTGACCTGGCCCTCGTCCGACACGTCGGCCTTGTAGGCCTTCGCCTTGACGCCGAACGCCTGCGCGGCGGCCACGACCTCCTGCGCCGGGTCGTCGCCGACGACGTAATTTACCGCCACGTCGGCGCCGGCCTCCGCCATCGCCAGGACGACCGCCTTGCCGATGCCCGAATTGGCGCCGGTGACGAGCGCCTTCTGGCCCGGCAGCAGCTTGGGCAGCTTGGGCAACGGCGGCGCGGCGGCGTTCGAGGACGAGGTCGGCGTCGGGTCGGCCATGGAGATTTCCAATCCTGAGGTGACGTGCGATCGGCGATCCTAGCCCGCCGCGGCTCTTGCGGCCAATCCGCCTCAATTTCTCGGCGCGAGCAACAGCGCGACGAGCGCGGTCCAGCCGGTCTGGTGCGAGGCGCCGAGCCCTTTGCCGGTGTCGCCATGGAAAAACTCGTGGAACAGCGGCAGGTCGCGGAACGCCGGGTCGTCGGCGAAGCGTCCCTCGCCCAAGAACGGCCGGCGACCGGCCGCGTCCTTCAGGAACAGGCCCGCGAAGCGGCGCGCCAATTCGTCCGCCGCGTCGCCCAGATGCATCATGCGGCCCGAACCCGTCGGCGCTTCGACGTCGAAGTCCGCGCCCCAGTAGCGGTCGAACGTCCGCAGCGATTCGACGAGCAGGTAATTCACCGGCGCCCAGACGGGTCCGCGCCAATTCGAATTGCCGCCGTAGATGCGCGTTTCGCCGTCGCCCGGCTCGTATTTCACGACGCTCTTCATGCCGTCGAGGTCGATGGCGAAGGGATGCTCGCGATGCCATTTCGACACCGAGCGCACGCCATGGGACGACAGGAACTGCGCCTCGTCGAACACGCGCGACAGGATCGCCGAAAGGCGGCGCCGGCGCAGCAACGCGAGCAGGCGCAGGCCGGACCCGTTCGGCGTCCGCCAATCCGAGACGAGGCGCGCGAGATCGGGCCGGTTCGCCTCGAACCATTCCATGCGGGCGCGAAAGCGCGGCAACCTCGCGATCTGCGCGTCGTCGATGGCCTCGGTGGCGAACAGCGGCACGAGACCGACCGCGGAAAACACCCGGATCGTCGTCGGCGGCCGGCCGTCCACCGCCAGCTTGTCGAAGTAGAACAGGTCCGGCTCGTCCCATAGGCCCATGTCGCCCTCGGCCGCCGAGCCGTGGATCGCGCGCGCGATGCCGAGGAAATGCTCGAAGAACTTGATCGCCATGTCTTCGTAGACGTGGTTCTCGCAGGCGAGCTCGACGGCGATCCGCATCATGTGCAGGGCGAAGGCGCCGGCCCAAGCCGTGCCATCGGCTTGGTCGAGGCGTTCCCCGCCGGGCAGCGGCTTGCGCAGGTCGAACGGCCCCACGTTGTCGAGGCCGAGGAAACCGCCCTGGAAGATGTCGCGGCCGCCGGCGTCCTCGCGGTTCACCCACCACGTGAAGGTCAACAGCAGCTTCTGGAACGTGCGTTCGAGGAACCCGCGGTCGCCGGCGCCGGCGGCCGCGCGATCGGCCTCGTAGACCCGCATCGCCGCCCAAGCCTGGACGGGCGGGTTCACGTCGTCGAAGTTCCATTCATAGGCGGGAATCTGGCCGTTCGGGTGCATCGCGCGCGAATGCATGAGCTTTTCGAGCTGGTCCTTGGCATAGGCGGGGTCGATCGCCGCCAGCGCGACGCAATGGAACGCGAGATCCCACGCGGCGAACCACGGATATTCCCACGTGTCGGGCATCGAGACCACGTCGCCGGGCTCGTCGGGGTCGACGTCGCCGAGCGCGAGGTGTTTCCAGTCGGAATTGCGCCCGTTGCGTCGCTCCTCCGGCGGCGGCGGCTGCGCGGGATCGCCGGCGAGCCAAGCGCGCACGTCGTAGCCGTAATATTGCTTCGACCACAGGAGACCGGCGAAGGCGGCGCGCCGGACCGCTCGCGCGTCTGCGTCGGCGATCCCCTCGCTCAGCGCGGCGTGGAACTCGTCGGCCTCCGCGATCCGGCGCGCGAACGTGGCGTCGAAGTCGGCGAAAGCCGTGCCGGCCGCTCCTTTGGGCCGCAAACGCACGCGCATGACGCCGCTCGCGCCGGGCGCAAGCTCGAAACGCCGGCGGGCGGCGGCCTTGGTGCCATGGCCGTCCGGCGAGACCGCGTCTTTGCGGCCATGGACGACGAAATCGCCGATGCCGTCCTTGAACGGACCGCTTCCGGCCGCGCCGAACAACAGCGGCGCGTCGGTGTCGTTTTCGCAGAACAGCAGGTCGTCGCAGACGTCGCAGGTCCAATCCATGTCCGGCGCGCCGGACCGGCGCGCGCCGAGCCCGGTCGGGTCGGTCGCGCGCAGTTCCGGCCGCTCCGCGTCCGCGCGCCAGGACCACGTATTGCGGAACCAGACCTGCGGCAGGACGTGGATCGTCGCCGGTTCCGGGCCGCGATTGGTCGCCGTCACGCGCAGCAGCACGTCGTCGGGCGAAGCCTTGGCGTATTCGATGGAGACATCGAAATACCGGCCGCCGTCGAAGACGCCCGTGTCCTCGATCTCGTATTCGGGTTCGCCCGTGCCGCGGCGCGCGTTCTCCGCGATCAGGACGTCGTAAGGAAACGCGGCTTGCGGCAGGCGATAGAGCATTTTCATGTAGGAATGCGACGGCACGGCGTCGAGGAACCAATAGAGCTCCTTCACGTCTTCGCCGTGGTTGCCTTGCGCGTTGGTCAGCCCGAACAGCCGTTCCTTCAGGATCGGGTCGACGCCGTTCCACAGCGCCACCGACAGGCAGAGCCGCGCCTTGTCGTCGCTGAAGCCGCCGAGGCCGTCTTCGCCCCAGCGATAGGCGCGGCTGCGGGCCTGCGCGAACGGGAAATAACTCCACGCGTCGCCGTCGGCCGAGTAATCTTCGCGCACGGTGCCCCATTGCCGCTCCGACAGATAGGGTCCGAAACGCCGCCACGCGGCCGCCTCCGCGCCGGCGATGCGCCCGCCTTCCGCGGTCGCGCGCGCGCGTTTCGCCCCGTGGTCGGCCACGCCCATGCGGAATCCCTTCGATTGCGGCGCGGCCCCGCGCCGGATAGAACTTCGCCCGATGAACGCCGAACCGCAAGTCGCGCTCGTGCCGGCGCTCCGCTTCGACGACGCGCCGGACCTCGGCCACCGGGCGCGGCGCGCTCATTGGTTCCGCTCCGCCTTCAAGGACGCCGCCTCGACGTTGGGCGCGCGCCACGGAATCGAGTTCGCCGTGGACGAGCGCGCGCTGATGGCGGCGTTCTTCGCGTGGGCTCGGATCTTCGAGCGCGAGCGCCCGGGCGCAGCGCTCGACCGCGCCGACTTTTCGACGTTCGCGGGCGGGCTGATGTTCTCCGAGCTCGTCCGCGCGACGCCCGTGCGGGCGCGCGGCGTACCCGCGCCAGACGCGGCCGATCCCTGCGCGCCCGTTCGCGCGTTTTGGCCGGAGGGCTGGCTCTACGCGGAGTTTTGCGCGTCGCTCGCCGGCGCGGTGATCGAGCAGGGCGGCGCGGCGGCGACGCGCGCGCCCGCGTTCGTGGACCTCCGGTTCTGGGAATCGCTTCGCGAGAACGTCGACGCCGAACCCGGCCTCGCGGTCGCGTTCTTCGACGCGCTGATGGGCGTCGCGCCGAACTGGAACTCGCCCGACTTGTTCGCCGCGCGGCCCGCCGCCCTCAAGGCGCTCGAACGTCGCGCAGGGGCCGGGAAACCTCAGCCGGCCGCGCCGTAGACCGCGTCGGCGCGTCCCTCGAACGCTTCCGACATCTTGCGGAACGCGCGGTCGAACATGTGCCCCATCAGCCCTGCGAGCAGGCGGTTGCGGAATTCGTAGACGATGAAGAAGCCCACGGTCGACGCGCCGGGCCCCTCGTCGCGGAAGGTCCAGCGGTTCTCCATCCGCGACAGCGGACCGTCGACGTAGGCGACGTCGATCCGGCGCGCCGCCAGGTCGAGGACCACGCGGCTGGTGAAGGTCTCGCGGATCGCCTTGTAGCCGACCGTCATCGACGCGATCAGCGCCGTCGTGCCGTCGGCGTTGTCGACGCGGCGGCGCACCGACAGCGACTGGCACAGCGGCACGAACTCCGGATAGCGCTCGACGTCGGCGACGAGGCGATACATCTCGTCGGCCGAATGGCGGACGCGCCTTTCCGTCGAGAACTCAGGCACGCGCGGAATCCGCGAGGCGCGCCGCGCGCGCCGCCTTCAGCCGCGCGAAGTCCTCCCCCGCGTGGTGCGAAGAGCGCGTGAGCGGCGAGGCGGAGACGAGAAGGAACCCCTTGGTCTCCGCCACCGTCGCATAAGCCTCGAACTCGTCGGGCGTCACGAAGGCTTCGACCGGGTGGTGCTTGCGCGTGGGTTGCAGATACTGGCCGATGGTGAGGAAATCGACGTCGGCGCTGCGCAGGTCGTCCATGACCTGCAAGACTTCGTTGCGGGTCTCGCCGAGCCCGACCATCAGGCCGGACTTGGTGAAGATCGAGGGGTCGATCTCCTTGACGCGCTGCAGCAAGCGGACCGAATGGAAATAGCGCGCGCCGGGCCGCACCGTCAGGTATTTCGACGGCGCCGTCTCGAGGTTGTGGTTGAACACGTCGGGCCGCGCCGCGACCACGGTCTCGAGCGCGCCCTCCTTGCGCAGGAAATCGGGCGTCAGGATCTCGACCGTGCAGCCCGGCGCGGCGGCGCGGATCGCGGCGATCGTGGCGGCGAAATGCGCGGCGCCGCCGTCGGCGAGGTCGTCGCGGTCGACCGAGGTCACCACGACGTGCGACAGCCCCATCTTGGCGACCGCGTCGCCGACGCGGCGCGGCTCGTCGGCGTCGAGCGCGTCCGGCAGGCCGGTACGCACGTTGCAGAAGGCGCAGGCGCGCGTGCAGGTGTCGCCCATGACCATTAAGGTCGCGTGCTTCTTCTCCCAGCACTCGCCGATGTTGGGGCAGCCCGCCTCCTCGCACACCGTCACGAGGCCGTGCCGGCGGACGATGTCGCGCGTCTCCGAATAGAGGGCCGAACCCGGCGCCTTGACGCGGATCCATTCCGGCTTGCGCGCCACCGGCCCGTCGGGCCGGCGGACCTTTTCGGGATGGCGCGGGCGGGCGTCGCTGTTCAGCGCGTCGATCAGGACGGCCATGTCGGCTCCGGGAGGGCGATTTCCGTGCCGCCCATATAGGCGGTCAGGAGGCCTTTGTCAGTGCCGGCGCGCCGCGCTCAGGACGAGGTTTGGCGGCTGCGGATCAATTGCCAGACGTAAAGCACGACGATCGCCCCGAAGATGGCGGCCAACAGGTGCCGGATCGAGCCGTAGACCGCGACATGGGCGTAGGCCGCGACCTTGGTGCCGATCCACGAGCCGACGATGCCGATCAGGATGTTGGTGAACAACCCGTGCCGCATCCCGGTGATCATGCCGGCGATCCATCCGGCGAGGCCGCCGACGATGATGAGCGTGAAAAAGCCCATGCCCGAACCGGCATGGCCCATGAATCCCATCGGCGTGTTCATGGCGGATCTCCTTCGGTCACGTCCGCGACCCCGAGCCGGACCATAGCGCGGATGGCGGCCCCGGCGCGAGGGCCGGCGAAAGCGATCCGCGTTGACGCTGCGCCTCGGCGTCGCCATCCTGTCCCGGGAGGCCCGCCATGGCGCGCAAGACGATCGGGGAACTGCGTTCGCAGCGCTGGTACGCGCGCGACGACATGCGCGCCTTCTCGCATCGGCAGCGCACGCAGCAGATGGGCTTCCGCCGCGAGGAGTTCCTCGGCAAGCCGGTGATCGCGGTCATCAACACGTGGTCGGAGATGAGCCCGTGCCACGCCCACCTGCGCGACCGCGCCGCGGTGGCCAAGCGCGGGATCTGGGAGGCCGGCGGCTTTCCCGTCGAGCTGCCGGCGCTCTCGGTCGGCGAGGTGCTCGTCAAGCCGTCGACCATGCTCTACCGAAATTTCCTCGCGATGGAGACGGAGGAGTTGCTGCGCTCGCATCCCATCGACGGCGCCGTGCTGCTCGGCGGTTGCGACAAATCCACGCCCGGCCTGCTGATGGGCGCGTTCTCGATGGACCTGCCGGCGATCTATTGCCCGGCGGGCGCGATGGCCAACGGCCGCTGGCGCAAGGCCAAGGTCGGCGCCGGCACGCACACCAAGAAATACTGGGACGAGCTGCGCGCGGGCGCCATCACGCCCGCCGATTGGATCGAGCTCGAAAGCCGCGGCACGCGCTCGACCGGCACGTGCAACACGATGGGCACGGCCTCCACGATGACCTCGATCGCCGACGCGATGGGCATGTGCATGTTCGGCGCGTCCTCGATTCCGGCGGTCGACAGCGCCCATTCGCGCATGGTGGCGGCGGCGGGGTCGCGCATCGTCGAGATGGTGCTCGAGGATTTGCGGCCCTCGACGCTGGTGACGCGCGCCTCGGTGATGAACGCCGTCGCCGTCGACATGGCGCTCGGCGGCTCGACCAACGCCGCGATCCACCTGATCGCGATGGCGGGCCGGCTGGGCATCCCACTGTCGCTCGACGACCTCGACGCCGTGGCGCGCCGCGTGCCCCTGCTCGCCAACCTGTTTCCCGCCGGCGAGAACCTGATGGAGGACTTCTGGTTCGCCGGCGGCTTGCCCGCGTTGATGAAGAAGATCGCGGGCGACCTCGACCTCGGCCAGTCGTGCGTCGACGGCAGGACGCTGCGCGATCACCTCGCCGACGCGCCGTGCTGGGACGACGACGTGATCCGCGGCCGGGACGACCCCGTCGTTCCGCTGTCGCGCGGCCGCACGCTCGTCGTGCTGCGCGGCAATCTCGCGCCCGACGGCGCGGTGATGAAGACGACCGCCGCCACGGCCCCGCTGCTCAAGCACCGCGGCCCCGCGCTCGTGTTCGACGACGCGGACGACATGGCGCGGCGCATCGACGATCCCGACCTCGACGTGACCGAGGACACGGTGCTCGTGCTGCGCAACGCCGGCCCCGTCGGCGCGCCGGGGATGCCCGAATGGGGCAACCTGCCGATCCCCAAGAAACTGCTCAAACGGGGCGTGCGCGACATGGTGCGCCTGTCCGACGCGCGCATGTCTGGCACGCATTACGGCGCCTGCGTGCTCCATGTGGCGCCCGAGGCCGCGGTCGGTGGGCCGCTGTCGCTGCTGCGCACCGGCGACATGGTGTCGCTCGACGCCGAGGCCGGGCGGATCGACATGGAAGTCGACGAGTCCGAGCTCGCGATCCGTCGCGCGGCATGGAAGCCTCCGGCGGAGACGCACGCGCGTTCGTGGTCGTCGCTCTACAAGCGCCACGTGACGCAGGCCGACAAGGGCTGCGACTTCGACTTCCTCGAAGGCGCCGGCGGCGTGCCGGAACCGACGATCTTCTGACGTGGCGCCGGCGCCCCCCCCTTACGCGAGCGTCGCCTACCGCTCGCTCGCCGGCCGGCACGTCGTCGTCACCGGCGGCGCGTCGGGCATCGGCGCCGAGCTCGTGCGCGCCTTCGTCGCCCAAGGCGCGTGCGTCTCGTTCCTCGACGTAGACGAGGCGGCGGGCGCCGCGACCGCGGAAGCGACCGGCGCGCGCTTCCTGCGTTGCGACGTGACCGACGTGGCCGCGCTCGAAGCGGCCGTGGACGAGTGCGGACGCGCCGCGCCGATCGCCTGCCTCGTCAACAATGCCGGAAACGATTCCCGCCACGCGATCGACGAGGTGACGCCGGAGTCGTGGCGGCGCGCGCTGTCGCTCAACCTCGACCACCAGTTCTTCGCCTCGCGCCGGGCGGCGTGCGCGATGAAAAGCCGCGGCGGCTCGATCGTCCTGACCGGCTCGGTGTCGTGGATGCGCGGGCGACCCGGCCTCGTCGGCTACACGACCGCGAAGGCCGCGATCAACGGCATGACGAAGACGCTGGCGCGCGAATGGGGCGCGGACGGAATCCGCGTCAATTGCGTCGTGCCCGGCGCCATCGTGACGGAAAGACAGAAGGCGCTCTGGCTGACGCCCGAGCTCGACCGGCAGTTCGTCGAGCTGCAGGCGCTGAAGTTCCGGCTCGATCCCTCGCACGTCGCCCGCGTCGCGCTGTTCCTCGCCTCCGACGAAAGCGCGGGCTGCACGGGCGCCAATTTCGTCGTCGACGCCGGGCTGGTCCAGAATTGAGCGCCGCGCTCCGCGCCGTCGACGGCGGGTTCGACCTGACGCTCGACGGACGCACGCTGTTGCGCCATCGGCCGGGCGCACCCTGCGTCGAGATCGGGATCGGCGAGGCACGGGTCGCGATGTTCCGCGGCAATTTCGACATTGCCGACCGCGAGGTCGAGCGCGCGCCATTGCGCCACGCGGCGACTTCCGGGAACGAAGTCGCCTTCGCACGGGACCGGGACGCGCCGACGATGCTGACGATGCGGGTGGAGGGCGGCGGCGGCGACCTCACGCTGGCGTTCGAGGCAAGCGACGCGATCTGGAACCGCTTCCGCCTGCGCGTCGAGGCGGAGGCGGACGAGAGCGTGTGGGGTTGCGGCGAGCAGATGTCCCATCTCGACCTGCGGGGCCGGCGCTTTCCGCTCTGGACGTCGGAGCCGGGCGTCGGCCGCGACAAGTCGACGGAGATCACGCGGCGCGCGGATTCCGAAGGCATGGCGGGCGGCGATTATTGGACGACCAACTATCCCCAACCGACCTACCTGTCGTCGCGCCGCTATGCGCTCCACGTCGAGGGGACGGCCTATGCGGCGTTCGACTTCACGGCGTCCGACGCGCACGCGCTGGAAGTCTGGGAGGTTCCCTCGCGCGTGCGCCTGTGGGCGCGTCCGCGCTTCGCCGAGCTCGTGACCGCGCTGTCGGACTTCTTCGGCCGCGCGCCCGCCCCGCCCGACTGGGCGTTGAAGGGCGCGATCGTCGGCCTGAAGGACGGCGACAATTCCTTCGCGCGATTGCAGACGCATCTCGACGCCGGCGTCGTCGTGGCGGGCCTGTGGTGCGAGGACTGGGTCGGGCTGCGTCGCACGAGCTTCGGCGCGCGTCTGTTCTGGGATTGGCGGGCGAGCGAAGAGCGCTATCCCGGACTGCGCGGGCGCATCGACGGACTCCATGCGCGCGGCATCCGCTTCCTCGGCTATGTCAATCCCTATCTCTGCGACGACGGCGCGCTGTTCGGCGAGGCGCAAGCGCTCGGGTTCCTCGCCAAGGACGGGGTCGGCGCGACCTACCGGGTCGACTTCGGCGAGTTCTTCGCTGGCATCGTGGACTTCACGACGCCGGCGGCGCGCGACTGGTTTGCCGAGCGCGTGATCGGAGCCGAGATGCTCGACGTGGGCCTCGACGGTTGGATGGCCGACTTCGGCGAATATCTGCCCGTCGACGCGAGGCTCGCGCGTGGCGACGCGATGGCGCTCCACAACGCCTGGCCGGTGTTGTGGGCCGAGGTCAACGCCGAGGCGATCCGTTCGCGCGGGCGCGCGGGCGACGCGACCTTTTTCATGCGCGCGGGCCATTCGGGCGTGCAGCGTCACTGCCCCTTGCTGTGGGCCGGCGACCAATCGGTCGACTTCTCGCGTCACGACGGCATCGGCACGGCGGTGACGGCCGCGCTGTCGGCCGGCCTCGCCGGAAACCCGTTCAGCCATTCGGACATCGGCGGCTACACCAGCCTGTACGGCAACGTGCGGAGCTTCGACCTGCTGGCGCGGTGGATCGAGCTGGCGGCGTTCACGCCCGTGATGCGCACGCACGAAGGCAACCGCCCGCGCGACAACCTCCAGATCGACGAAGACCCGCGCCTGCTCGCGCTGTTCGCGCGCATGACGCGCCTGCACGCGGCCCTGTTCCCGTATCTGAAGGCGCTGGCGGCCGAGGCGGTCGCGCTCGGCCTGCCGCTGCAACGCGCGGCTTTCCTGCATTTCGAGGACGACCGCGCGCTTTACGGCGAGCGGGAGAGCTACATGCTCGGCGCCGAATTGTTCGTCGCGCCCGTGTTGTCCGAGGGCGCCGCGACGCGCCGCGTGCGCCTGCCCGCGGGCGCGCGCTGGCGGCACTGGTGGAGCGGCGCGGAAAGCGAAGGCGGCGCGACCGTCGAGGTCGCGGCGCCTCACGGCGAAACGCCGGTCTTCACGCGCGAGGACGCCCTCCACGTCGACGTGTTCGCGCAAGCGATCATGGCCGCGCGGGAACGAGCCTGATCCCTTGCGCGTCGCCCGAGAGAGACGGCATCGCGCAGCCCAGTGCCTCGACCGCGATCTCGGAGAAAGCGGGACGCCAACGGCCGCCGAGCCCTTCGATGCGCAGGCGCCCGCCGCCTTCTCCGGGCTCGAACGCGATGCGCGCGCGCCAATGGTCGCCCTCGCGCCAGCCCA
>JAGWKJ010000310.1 GCA_028865375.1 Hyphomicrobiales bacterium
GACGCCGCGTCGCACGGCTGGCCCTCGGCCTTCGACCGCATCGCGGCGTCGGGCGCGCGCCGGTTCGCTACCAGCATGGACGATCGCATCGGCCTGCTCCGCGACGCCTATGCGCGCGGCGGACCGGCGCCGGCCATCGTGCCGAAGTCGCAATGGTGCGCGGCCCGGCCGCGCTGGTTCGTCGCCGAGAAACCGCCGGACGAAGCGTTCCCGCGCCGCTTGGCTCTGCATCCGCCGGGCTGCGCGCTGCGGTTCGAATACGAAGGCGAATATGCGACCCGGGGCCTTTCGGCGATCGACTGGGCGCTCTACCGCGCCGCGCCTTGACCCGTCGCGTCGAAAAAGACCCCGCGCCGTCCTGCGACGACGCGGGGTCCGATTTTCCGTGCGTCGCGCCTGTCGCGCGGCGCGCCCGCGATCACGCGCCCGAGGCGCCGATGGTCGAGACGTCGAGCTTCACGCCGGGCCCCATGGTCGAGGAGATCGCCACGCGGTTGACGTAAGTGCCCTTGACGCCCTGGGGCTTGGCCTTGTTCACGGCGTCGACGAAGGCGCGGATGTTTTGCACCAGCTTGTCCTCGCCGAACGAGGCCTTGCCGACCGAACCGTGCACGATGCCGGCCTTCTCGACGCGGAACTCGACCGCGCCGCCCTTGGAGGCCTTGACCGCCGCAGTGACGTCCATCGTCACCGTGCCGACCTTCGGGTTGGGCATCATGCCGCGCGGGCCGAGCACCTTGCCCAGCCGCCCGACGAGCGGCATCATGTCGGGCGTGGCGATGCAGCGGTCGAAGTCGATCGTGCCGCCGTTGACGATCGTCACGAGCTCTTCGGCGCCCACCACGTCGGCGCCGGCCGCCTTCGCCTCGTCGGCCTTCGCGCCGCGCGCGAACACCGCGACGCGCAGCGTTCGGCCGGTGCCGTTGGGGAGGTTGGCCACGCCGCGCACCATCTGGTCGGCGTGCTTGGGATCGACGCCGAGGTTCATGGCGATCTCGACGGTCTCGTCGAATTTCGCCTTCGCGCGCGCGCGCACCATGCGCACCGCCTCGTCGAGCGGATAGAGTTTCCGGGTGTCCACGCCCTCGCGGGCCGCCTTCAGGCGCTTGCCGACCTGCGTCATCGCCTCACCCCGTCACTTCCAGGCCCATCGACCGGGCCGAACCTTCGATCATCTTCATCGCCGCCTCGAGCGAGTCGCAGTTGAGGTCGACGATCTTCTTCTCGGCGATCTCGCGCACCGCGGCGCGCGTGACCTTGCCCACGAAGCTGCGGCCCGGCGTCTTGGAGCCGGATTCGAGCTTGGCAGCCTTCTTCAGGAAGAACGAGACGGGCGGCTGCCGCATCTCGAACGTGAACGAGCGGTCCTGGTAGGCCGTGATGACCACCGGGATCGGCGCGCCCTTTTCCAGCTGCGCGGTCTTCGCGTTGAAGGCCTTGCAGAATTCCATGATGTTGAGGCCGCGCTGGCCGAGCGCCGGCCCGATGGGCGGCGACGGGTTCGCGGCGCCGGCGGGCACCTGCAGCTTGATGTAGCCGGCGATTTTCTTCGCCATGTCGCTTCTCCTTTCGCGCCCGGCGGCGCCGGGTGCATTGGATCGCGCGGTGCGGGCTTTCGCGGCCTGGCGAGCCGCGCGCCCTCCCGCGCCCTACCTTCTCCTCAGAGCTTGTTGACCTGGGAGAATTCCAGCTCGACCGGCGTCGCGCGGCCGAAGATCGACACCGCGACCTTCACGCGCGAGCGGTCCTCGTCGATTTCCTCGACGAGGCCGTCGAAGGAGGCGAACGGCCCGTCGGCCACGCGCACCTTCTCGCCGATCTCGAAATGAACCAAGGGCTTGGGCCGCTCGACGCCCTCGGCGACTTGGCCCTTGATGCGCAGCGCCTCGGTCTCGGGGATCGGGATCGGCTTCTTGTCGGCGCCGAGGAACCCGGTGACCTTGGGCGTGTTGCGGATCAGGTGATAGACGTCGTCGGTGAGGTCGCACTTCACCAGCACGTAGCCGGGGAAGAACTTGCGCTCCGCGTTGACCTTGCGGCCCTTGCGCACCTCGACCACCGATTCGGTGGGGACGAGGATCTCCTCGAACTTGTCGGCGAGCTTGCGGTGCTCGGCCTGCTCGCGCAGCGATTCGGCGACCTTCTTCTCGAAGTTCGAATAGGCGTGGACGATGTACCAGCGCATGCTCATCGGTCGGTCCGCTCCTGCGCCGTCACTGCCGGCCGACGCCCAGCACGAGGCCCACGAAGAGGCGCAGGCCCTGGTCGACGGCGAAGAAGAACGCCATCGCGGCGACCACCATCGCCAGCACCATGACCGTCGTCAGCAGCGTCTCGCGCCGCGACGGCCACGTGACCTTGGAGGTCTCGGCGCGCACTTCCTGCAGGAACTCGAACGGCTTCGTCATCGACCCGGCGACCTCGCGCCCCAAACGTTCGCGGCGCGCGATCCGAGCGGAACGCGCGCCAGCGGCGGGCTTATAGCGGCGACCCGCGCCCGTGGGAAGGGGGTGCGCGCAACGATATGCGGGCGGCGGCGGAGGCGGGGGCGCGGGACGGTGACGACATGGCTTGGCGATGGCGATGCTTGGCGATGGCGATGCGCGGTGAGGCGCCGACCCTCTCCCTCCGGGAGGCAGTGGAACCGCATTTGGCTTGATCGGTTGAGGCGAACTGGATTCTGAAGGTGACTCCCTTTTGGCTTGGGAGTGCCCGATGGAGGAGTTTGTCTCTCATTTCGCCGAGGTGGCCGACCCGCGGGCGCGCAATGCGC
>JAGWKJ010000311.1 GCA_028865375.1 Hyphomicrobiales bacterium
CGACCAAGCGCGCATGGCAATCCTCCGTGTCCGCGCCCATATAGGCGCGCCCGCCGCGCGCAGAAAGGCCGCCCATGGACGAACCCGCGATCCGCCTCCGCGACGTCGACCTGCATCTGGGAGCCGGCGCGTCGCGCGTGCACGTGCTGAAGCGGGTGTCGCTGGAGGTCGCCAAGGGGGACGCGGTCGGACTGGTGGGTCCGTCGGGCTCGGGCAAGTCGACGCTGCTGATGGCGATCGCGGGGCTCGAGCGCGTCGATTCCGGCGCGGTCGCGGTCGACGGCGAGAGGCTCGACCGGCTGGGCGAGGACGCGCTGGCGCGCTTCCGCGGCCGGCGCGTGGGCATCGTGTTCCAGTCGTTCCATCTCGTGCCCACGATGACCGCGCAGGAGAACGTCGCGATCCCGCTCGAGCTCGCCGGCCGCCCCGATTCAGCGCCGCGCGCGCGCGACTGGCTGGCGCGGGTCGGGCTGGCCGACCGCGCGTCGCATTATCCGGGCCAGCTCTCGGGCGGCGAGCAGCAGCGCGTCGCGCTCGCCCGCGCGCTCGCGCCCGATCCGGCGATCCTGGTCGCCGACGAACCCACCGGCAACCTCGACGCGGAGACCGGCGCCTCGGTCGCCGACCTCGTGTTCGCGCTGCGGGCCGAGCGCGGCGCGACGCTGGTGCTGGTCACGCACGATCCCGCGCTCGCCGCGCGCTGCGGGCGCGTCGTGCGGATGCGCTCGGGCGCGATCACGGGCGCCGCCGCGTGACTTCGTCCCGCGCCGTCCTGCGCCTGGCCCGGCGCGACCTGCGCGGCGGGCTGGCGGGGCTCGGCACGTTCGTCGGCTGCGTGGCGCTGGGCACGATGGCGATCGTCGCGGTGGGGTCGGTCGCGGCGAGCCTGCGCGCGGGCGTCGCCGCGCAGGGCCGCGAGATCGTCGGCGCCGACGCCGCGTTTTCCTTCGCCGGCCGGCCGCCGCCGCCGGGATTCCGCGCGTTCCTCGCCACGCGCGGCGCGACCGCCGGAATCGCGCTGACGACCGCGATGGCGCGGGCCGCCGACGGCGCGGCGGCGCCCGTCGCGGTGAAGGCGGTGGGCCCCTCCTGGCCGACCGTCGGGGCGGCGACCTTCGAGCCGGCGATGTCGGCGGGCCAGGCGCTCGCCCCGCGCGACGGCGCGTTCGGCGCGGCGGCGGAGGACACGCTGTTCGCCCGCCTCGGGCTGAAGGTCGGCGACGAGATCAAGCTCGGCGCGGCGACGCTGCGCATGAACGCGGCGCTGCGCGCGGAACCCGATTCGCTGGCGGCGGGCATCGGCTTCGCGCCGCGCCTGCTGATCTCGCGCGGGGCGCTGGCGGCCTCCGGACTGCTGGGGCCGGGCGCCCTCTACACGAGCGTCGAACGCGCGCTGCTGCCCGCCGGCGCCGACGACCGCGCGGTGGCCCGCCTCGTCGCCGACGCCAAGCGCGCGTTTCCCGACGCCGGCTTCGTCGCGCGCACGCGGCTCGACGCGGCGCCCGAGTTCGCCTCCGACCTCGCGCGCTTCGCGCAATTCCTCGAGCTCGTGGGGCTGTCGTCGCTGCTCGTGGGCGGGGTCGGCGTCGCCAACGCGGCGACGGCCTTCGTGGCGCGCAAGCGCGATACGCTGGCGACATTGAAGGCGCTCGGCGCGTCGGGCGCGGCCGCGTTCGCGATCGTCGGCGCGCAGGCGGCCGCGATCGCCGCGCTTGGCATCGCCATCGGTTTGGCCGCCGGCGCGGCCCTGCCCTTCGCGCTGGCGGCCTTCGGCGGGACGCTGATCCCCTTCCCGCTTCGCGCGGCCGTCTACCCGGCCGAGCTGGCGCGCGGCGCCGCCTTCGGCGCGCTGTCGGCCGCCGCGTTCGCGCTGCCCCCGCTCGGCCGCGCCCATGATGCGCCCGTGCAGGCGCTGTTCCGCGGCGAAGCGGGGGGCGCGCGAGGCCGGCCGCGCCGCGCCTATCTCGCCGCCGCGCTCGCCTGCGCGCTCGCGCTCGCCGGCTTCGCCGTCGTCACGGCGCCCGACCGGCGGCTCGCCGCCTATTTCCTCGCCGCCGCGCTGGGCGCCTTCCTCGCGCTGCGCGCGCTCGGCTTCGGCATGACGCGGCTGGCGCGCCGCCTGCCCCGCCCGCGCGGCTTCGCGGCGAGGCTCGCGCTGTCGAACCTGCACCGGCCCGGCGCGCCCACGACGACGGTCGTGGTCTCGCTCGGTCTCGGCCTCGCGCTGCTGGTGGCGTTGGCGGGGATCGACGAGACCTTGCATGGCGCGATCGCCGGCGCGGCGCCCGCCGGGGCGCCGAGCTTCTTCTTCGTCGACGTGAAGCCAGCCGAGGCCGACGCGTTCGACGCCTTTCTCGCGCGCGCGGCGCCGGGCGCGGCGCGCCGTCGCGCGCCGCTGCTGCGCGGCCGCATCGTCGAGATCGCCGGCGCGCCCGCCGATCCCGCCAAGGTCGATCCCGACGTGCGCTGGATGCTGCGCGGCGACCGCGGCCTGACGACCTCCGAAGGCGTTCCCGATGGCTCGCGCGTGACCGCGGGCGCGTGGTGGCCGAAGGGATATTCGGGTCCCCCGCTGGTCAGCCTCGACGGAACGGCGGCGCGCGGGCTCGGCGTGAAGGTCGGCGACGAGATCGGCGTCGACGTGCTCGGCCGGCGCATCCGCGCCAAGGTCGCCAACCTGCGCAAGGTCGATTGGAAGCGCGTCGGCGTCAATTTCATTCTCGTGTTCCCGCCCTCCGCCTTCGCCGGCGCGCCCCATAC
>JAGWKJ010000312.1 GCA_028865375.1 Hyphomicrobiales bacterium
CCTGGGCGCGTTCGGGTCGCGCGTGTGGACGTCGACGACGACGGAGAGGCCGTCGCGCAGGGCGCCCGACGTCTCGGCCGCGGCCGGCAGGGCAATGCGCGCGGCGACGCGCTGCACGATCTTGGTGAAGTTGCCGGTCGCGTTGTCGGGCGGCAGCAGCGAATAGAGCGAGCCCGACGCGGGCGCGATCGATTCGACCGTGCCGACGTAGGTCTTGCCGCCCGCCGCGTCGATCGACACGTCGACCTTCTGGCCCGGCTTCATGCCGGCGAGTTGCGTCTCCTTGAAGTTGGCGGAGACGTAGAAGCCGTTGTCGGGCACCAGCGCCATCAGGCGCGCGCCCGGCGCCACGAACTGGCCTGGCTGCGCGGCGCGATTGCCGACCACGCCGTCGAACGGCGCGCGCACCGTCGCGTAGGAAAGGTTCACGTTCGCCTGGTCGAGCGCCGCGACGAGCTCGGCGCGCGCCGCCTGCGCTTCCTTCACTTGGGCCGCCAGGACGTCGCGCGCGCTGGTCGCGCCGGCCACGCCCGCCTGCGCGGCGACGAGGCCGGCTTGCGCACCCTTCAGCGCGGCTTCGGCCGAGTCGCGCGCGGCCGTGGCGGCGTCGAGCGTCGCCTTGGTGCCTGCGCCCGACTTCAGGAGCGAGGCCGCGCGGTCATAGGCTTGGCGCGCGTTGAGCGCGTTGGCCTGCGCGGCCGCCACTTGGCCCTGCGCGGCGGGCACTTGCGCATTCGCTTGGTCGATGGCGGCCGATTGCGCGGCCAACTGCTTGCCGACGCGGGCGATGGTGGCGTCCTGCGCGTCGAGCCGGGCTTGCGCCGCTTCGACCGCGAGCTTCAGGTCCTTGTCGTCGATCCTGACCAGCACGTCGCCCGCCTTGACGCGTACGTTGTCGACTACTGGCACCGCGGCGACGTAGCCCGAGACGCGCGCGGCGATCACCGCCATGTCGGCGCCGACATAGGCGTCGTCGGTCGAGACGAGGAAACGGCCGGCCGAGAGGTAGCCGTTGGCGTAATAGGCGCCGGCCCCCAGCGCGAGCAGGATCGCGATCGGGAGCACGAGCCGCCGACGCTTGGCGCGCGGCGCCTGCACCTCGCCCTCGCGCGCAGGGGTTGAAACGGCGCCGCCGGGCGCCGCAGGGACGGGCGCACGGTCGGTCTGGGGCAGCGGCTGCGGCTGCAACGGTGCGGGCGGGGCCGGCATCGGCGCGGGCTGGGGCGGGGCGACGTCGGGCGTCCAATCTTGCGACATGGAGGATTGTTCCGTCGGCTCCGCGTTCTTTGGCTCGGAATTTCTGGCAGGACGGCGTTCGAGAGACGCGACGGAGGCGGGACCGGACATGGACATCTCCCGAGGGGACGGTGCCGTCGGCCTTGGCCGCGGCGAACGATGAAAGAGAACGGGGCCAAACCCCAGATTGACCGAACCGTTCGGTCGATTGGACTTGACTTAGATCAAATTCTCTCGCATTGCAATATCGAACTGAACGGTTCGGTCAAAAAATTTTGATCGGACCCACGGGAAATTTTCGGCCGACCGGGCCGACGGATGGATGGAAGCAGCGATGTCGACCGAGTTGATCGAAAACCCGCCGGAGAGCGCGGAGACGCGCACTCCGGGCGATGGCGCGATCAAACAGGACCGCGCGAAATATCGGCAGATCCTCGACGGCGCCGCCAGGGTCTTCGAGGGTTCGGGCTTCGACGGAGCAAGCATGAACGACATCGCCCGCGCGGCCGGCGTGTCGAAGGGCACTCTCTACGTCTATTTCCCCTCCAAGGAAGCGCTGTTCGAGGCGTTGGTCGTCGAGCGGCGGCGAGAACAGGCGGAGCAGCTGTGCCGGTTCCCCGAGGGCGAATCGGTGCCCGCCGAAGTGCTGCGGCGGTTCGGTCTCGACCTCGTGACGATGATGACGCAGCCCTCCCATCTGGCGCAGACGCGGATGGTGATCGCGGTCGCCGAGAAATTTCCCCAGATCGGTCGCACGTTCTACGAGGCGGGACCGCGCCACGGCGTGCTGGCGCTCGCCCGTTACGTCGCCGCGCAGGCCGAGCGCGGCGCGCTCGACGTCGAGGACGCCGAACTCGCCGCCTGCCAGTTCGTCGACATGTGCAAGTCGCGCGAAGTGATGCGCGCCATGTTCCGCTACATCGAGCGTGCGGACCCCGCCGAACTCGCCCGCAACGTCGACGCGGCGGTGAAGGTGTTCCTCGCCGCCTATGGGCGCAAGGGCGCGGACGCGGCTTGATCGGGAATGGGCGCGAAGCGCCGAGGGTTTGACGCGCCGGCCGCCGCACGGCTAAGCCCGGCCCCGTGAGCGAAGCCCCGATCGTCGACGGATTGCGGACTTGGCGCGAGGGCGCGCTGGGCCGACTGCGCTTGGCGCGGCCCCTGGCGCTGAACGCGCTCGACCACGCGCTCGTGCGCGCACTGCAACGCGGGCTCGACGCCGATCTCGCCGACGACGACGTTCGCGCCATCCTGCTCGACGCCGAACCCGGACGCGCCTTCAGCGCCGGCGGCGACGTTCGCGCCCTGTTCGAGGGCGACGAAGCGACGGGGCTGGCTCGCCGCCGCGCCTTCATCCGCGACGAATACAGGCTCGACCTTGCCATCGCCCGATCGCCCAAACCGGTCGTGGCGGCGATCGACGGCATCGCGATGGGCGGGGGCGTCGGCGTCTCGATCAATGCCGCGCTGCCGCTTGCTTGCGACGCGTTCAGCTTCGCCATGCCCGAGGTC
>JAGWKJ010000313.1 GCA_028865375.1 Hyphomicrobiales bacterium
GCTTGGAGGCGGGCGTGTCGCCCGTGCGCGTCTCGGCCGTCGCGGCGAGTCCGATCTCGGCGATGGGCGTCGCGAGATTGCGTTCGACGTCGACCGCCAGCGCCTTCAACGGCGAGACGTAGAGCGTATGCAGGCGGCCGCCGGCCGGCGCCGCTTCGAGCTCGACGAGGCTCGGCAGGAAGCCCGCCAGCGTCTTGCCGGCGCCGGTCGGGGCGATCAGCAGCGCGTCCTCTCCGGCGAGCGCGGCGTCGAGCGCCTCGATTTGGTGGCCGCGCGGCGTCCAGCCGCGCCGTTCGAACCAGGCGGCGAAGCGCGGGGGAAGGGCGGCGGCGTCCTGTTCGCGCCCGCGCGTCGCGGCCGTGGATCGTGACATCGGCGGATGGTAGCATCGCCTCGACGGTCCGTCGCCCGGGGCGTTCGCCCGGCGGGGACCGACTTGGGAGACGCCCATGCCGAAGAACGATTTGTCGCGCGCGTTCGTCGTGTCGCGCCGCCGCGCGCTGTCGCTGGCGGCGGCGACCGTCGCGCTCGCTCCGGCGCGAGCGCTCGCCGACGAATCCAAGACCTACCGCGGCGGCGCCTGGATCTTCGGCGACAAGTTCAGCCTCGCGGCGCTGCTCTATGCGCGCGGCGCCTCCCCCGCGATGGTCGACAAGATGCTTGCCGGCGTGAAGCGCATCGGCGGCGTGCTGAAGGTCGACGTGCCGCCGTTTCCGCCGAAATCCGCCAAGTCGATGTCGACCATGGCCGACACGATCCATTTCCTGCTGGCCGGCGACGGCGCGAAGATCGGCGTCGACCTGTCGAAGCGCTACGGCGAGGCGGCCGGCGCGCTCTACGAAGTCTCGGTCAAGTCGAACCTCCTGATTCCGCTCTACGCGCCGGGAGATGCGCTGGGCGGGGCGATCGCCAAGGTGATCCGCGCCCGCATGGCGGTGACCGACGCGCCCGAAAAGCTGTGGCGACCGCTCGCCGATCTCGTCGATTCCCGCAGGCCCGCCAAGGAAGTGGGCGACGCGGTCTTCAAGATGCACGCCGACGTCGCGAACTTTTACGTGCCCGGCTCCTACTGATCGCGCCCCGCCACGACGACCCATCCCGGAACGGGCAGCCCGCCCTCGCGCCGGGTCGAGCCGTCAGCGAACGACCGCGTCGCCAGGCCGGCGTCCGCGAGCGCCGCCTCGACGTGGGCGCGTGCGTGCGCGAAGCGCTGGTCGGGGCCGAGCGCGAAGGGGCGCGCGCCCTGCGCGGCCGCCTGCGCGGTGAAGGCGATGAGGCCCCCGGCGGCCATCGCACGCGCGGCTGCCCGCAGGACCGGTGCGAGGTCGCCGAGGTAGACGAAGGCGTCGGCGGCGACGACGAGGTCGAACGCGTCTTCGCCCGAACGGTCGAGCGCGGCGACGAAATCCGCTTCGTGGAGCGCCAAGTAGAGACCGCGGCCGCGCGCCCGCGCCAACATGGCGGGCGACAGATCCGCGCCCTCGATGCGATCGGCCATCGACGCGAAGGCGACGCCCGCCAGGCCCGTTCCGCATCCGAGGTCCATCATGCGGCCGAAACGCCGGCCGGGCGCCGCCGCCTCCACCGCCGCTCGCAGCAGTTCCGGGCCGCGATAGGCCAACGCGCCGGACAGATGCGCATCGAAGTCCGTCGCATAGGCGTCGAACAGGCGACGCACGTAGGCTTGCGGCAGTTCAGCGGCCGGATCGCCCGCGCCCAGCCGCGCCAACGCCGCCGCCGCGCCCAGCGAATCCGCGCCGTCGCAAGCCCTCGCGTGGGCATAGGCCGCCACGGCGCCGTCGCGGTCTCCCAGGCGCTCGCGCGCGTCGCCCAGCGCCATCCAGCCGGCGGCCCAACCGGGCGCGAGGTCGAGCGCCTGGGCGAACAGGTCGGCCGCGCCGGGCGCGTCGCCGGCGGCGAGGCTCGCGCGGCCCCATTCATGGCGCGCGTCCGCGCGCGGGTCGCCCGAACTTGCGTGTTCGCGCGCCGCCATCAAAGCGCCTCGTCGATCACGAAAAATTGAAACCTTGCCGGCGGGCGCATCGTATCGCTCCACTATCACGGGTGGCGGGGATTCGGGCGGAATGGACGCGATCGACGGATCATCCGGGACGAACGCCGGGAAATTGCCGGTGGCGAGTGCGCGCGGGCTCGGCCTCGCCGGCCGTATGCTCGGGCTGACGTTGGGCTTCGCGATGCTGGCGCAGCTGGTGATCTACCCGGTCGCGGTCGCCAATTTCCGCGACAATTGGCTGGGCGACCGGCTGGCTTCCGCGCACACGGCGGCGATGCTGTTCGAGGAGGCGCCCAAGGAGGCGATGAACGAAGCGCTCGCCATGAGCCTGCTCGACAGCGTGGGGGCGCAGTCGATCTCGCTGCGGATGGGCGGGGCGACCAAGATGCTGGCGCTGAAAGGCGCGCCGCCGACGGTCGCGGAGACCTACGACCTGCGCCGGCCGCGGCTCGCGACCTCGATCGCGGCCGCGCTGCGCGCGCTGACGGCGGCGAAGGGAACCGAGATCGCGGTCAAGGGCGACGCGCCGATGGGCGGCGAATTCGTCGAAGTGGCGCTCGACGAGACGCCCTTGGTCGACGCCATGCGCGCCTATTCGTGGCGCCTGCTCGTCGATTCGCTGGCGGTGTCGGCGATCGTGGCGCTGCTGGCGGCGGGCGCGATCGACTGGCTGATCCTGCGCCCCGTGCGGCGCCTGACGTCGAGCCTGATCGCGTTCGGCGCCGATCC
>JAGWKJ010000036.1 GCA_028865375.1 Hyphomicrobiales bacterium
GTTTTTCCGCCGAATCGCGTATTTTCCGGGCCGATTCGCGGGCCGAATTTCCGCCGCCTTCGCGCGGGAGCTTGCGGGCCCGCAAGACGCAGAGACACAGGACCAGCCGATGACGCGACCAAACGCCAAAATACGCCTCGTCGCGACGATCGCGGCGCTCGTCGCGGTTCCGGTCCTGGCGTCTGGAGGCGCCGATGCGGCGGCGAAAAAGGCGAAGAAGGCCGCCGCCTCGCCGGTGGCCGGCGCGACCAAGATCGGCGATTTCGGCGACTGGACCGCCTACAAGTCCAAGGATTCCAAGAGCGCGGTTTGCTACGCGGTCTCGGCCCCAAAGAGCCGCAAGCCCACCGGCCTGACGCGCGACCCCGCCTTCGTGTTCGTGACGCAGAAGCCGAAGGAGAAGGTGGTCGACGAAGTGTCCTTCGTGCTCGGGTTCCCGGCGCTGGAGAAGGGCGCGGGCGACGTCGCCACCGTGAAGGGCGCCAAGTTCGACCTGTTCGGCAAGGGCCATACCGCCTGGACCAAGGCGGTCGACGACCAGCCCAAGCTCGTCGCCGCGATGAAGGCGGGCGCCGACCTCGTGACCGAGGTCAAGTCGGCGGCGGGCCACCTGACGACCGACACCTATTCGTTGAAGGGCTTCGGCAAGGCGCTGGAAGCCTCGGTGAAGGCCTGCAAGTGAGCGCAGGGCGCAGGGACGGCGGGGAACCCGTCCGCCGCGCCCGCGGATGATCGTCGCCGCCCGTCGCGCACGACCTTCCGCCATCCTCACGCGCGGACCACCGCCGTCTTTGCGAGCGAAGCGAAGCAATCCAGTCGTTGGCATCGACCCGGTCCATTGGGGACGTTCGTCTGGATTGCTTCGTCGCTCACGCTCCTCGCAAAGACGGATGGGGCGCGGGCCGAGGCCAATGGCAATGGGCGCGCGTAAGCCTCCGCCGTTCTCGCGCACAAACCACCGCCGTCTTTGCGCGCGGAACACCGTCGTCGTTGCGAGCGAAGCGAAGCAGTCCATCGGCAGGACAACGCATCGTCCTTTGGCGACGCTCGTCAGGATTGTTTCGTCGCTCGCGCACCTCGTAAAGGCGGATGGGGCGCGGGTCGAGGCGGCTGAACGCCGGACCCATATCGGCCGACGCCCCGCGCCCATTGCCATCGCGCGCCGGCCCGGCTAGCAGGTCGCCGCTCTCGCGGCCCTTCGACGGAATCGCCCCATGACGACCTTGAAACTTCTCCTTCTGCCCGGCGACGGCATTGGTCCCGAGGTGATGGCGGAGGTCGAGAAGGTCGCCGCGGCGGTCGCCGAGGGCGGCGAGGCGCGCTTCGAGTTCGAGCGCGGGCTGGTGGGCGGCTGCGCCTATGACGCCCATGGCAAGGCGATCTCCGAATCCGACATGGCGCTGGCCAAGGCGGCCGACGCGGTGCTGTTCGGCGCGGTCGGCGGGCCCAAATGGGACCCCGTGCCCTATGACGTGCGGCCGGAGGCGGGCCTTCTGCGCCTGCGCAAGGACCTCGGCTTGTTTGCCAACCTTCGGCCGGCGATCTGCTATCCCGCGCTCGCCGACGCCTCGTCGCTGAAGCGCGAAGTCGTCGAGGGCCTCGACATCATGATCGTCCGCGAGCTGACGGGCGGCGTCTATTTCGGCGAGCCCAAGGAGATCCGCGACCTCGGCAACGGCCAGAAGCGCGGCATCGACACGCAGGTCTACGACACTTACGAGATCGAGCGCATCGCGCGCGTCGCCTTCGACCTCGCGCGCAAGCGCCGCAACAAGGTGACCTCGGGCGAAAAGCGCAACGTGATGAAGACCGGCGTGCTGTGGCACGAAGTCGTCACCGCCGTCCACGCCCGCGAATTCAAGGACGTGACGCTGGAGCACCAACTCGCCGACGCGCTGGCCATGCAGCTCGTGCGCTGGCCCAAGCAGTTCGACGTCATCGTCACCGACAACCTGTTCGGCGACGTGCTGTCCGACATCGCCGCCATGCTGACGGGGTCGCTGGGCATGTTGCCCTCCGCCTCGCTGGGCGAGGCCGACGCGGTCACCGGAAAGCGCCGCGCGCTCTATGAGCCGGTCCACGGATCGGCGCCCGACATCGCGGGCAAGGGTCTCGCCAACCCGATCGCCATGATCGGCTCGCTGGCGATGGCCATGCGCTATTCGTTCGGGTTGGGCGCGACCGCCGACCGGATCGAGGCGGCGATCGCTCGCACGCTGGCCGCCGGCCTGCGCACCGCCGACATCCGCGGCGACGCGCGCTCGGTCGTCTCCACCGCGCAGATGGGCGATTCAATCGTAGCGGAGTATCGCAAGGGCGCGTGAGGCGGGGTTGGCGGGGGCCGAACGGATCCGGACGACGTCTGCCCGGCGCTCGCTTCGGCCCTCAAGGTCAAGCCGGGATCCGGCCGTGTGCGGCCGGATCCTGTTTTGAACGTCTTGGATTCCATCGGCCATGGTCCGGATCGGCGGTCACCGAAGGCCGGAGAGAGCGCCAGCGACCGCAGAGAAACCCAAGAGCGCGCGAGCGGCACGCGAAGCGCTTGACGGCGGTCCGGGACACGGCGCCCGCGTCCCATAAGTATCGAACCGTTCACCCCATTGAGCCGCGCCGCCTGCGCCCCTACAATGGCGGGACAGGAGGCGCGGGCCATGAAAGTCGCCGTCATCCAGATGAATTCGGTCGCCGACAAGGCGCGCAACGTCGCGGCCGCGCGCGCGCTGATGGAGCGTGCCGTCGCCGAGGAGAAGCCAGACTGGCTGCTGCTGCCCGAGCATTTCGACTGGGCGGGCGGCTCGCGCGGCGACAAGCTCGCCAATTCCGAGGAGATCGGCGCCGGCCCCGCCTCCGACATGTGCCGCGATTTCGCGCGCCGCCACGGCACGTTCGTGCACGCCGGCTCGATCATGGAGCGCGCGCGCGGCGGCGAGCGCATCCGCAACACCAGCGTCGTCTACGACCGGCGCGGCGAGGAGGTCGCGCGCTATTCCAAGATACACCTGTTCGACATCGTGGCGCCCGACGGCGCCGTCTATCGCGAAAGCGACACGGTGACGCCGGGAGAGACCGTCGCGACCTACGAATGCGAGGGCGTAACGGTCGGTTGCGCGATCTGCTACGACCTGCGGTTTCCCGAATTGTTCGCCGCGCTGGTCGACCGCGGCGCAACGATGGTCGCGCTGCCCGCCGCCTTCACGCTGCAGACCGGCAAGGACCATTGGGAATTGCTGCTGCGCGCCCGCGCGGTCGAGACGCAGGCCTATGTCTGCGCCTCTGCACAATGCGGGAGTTTCGTCGCGCCGGGCGGAGAGGCGCGTCACACGTTCGGCCATTCGCTGGTCGCCGATCCGTGGGGCCACGTCGTCGCCCGGGCTTCCGATGGCGCCGGCTATGCGGTCGCCCGGCTCGACCCGGCGCGCATCGAGCGCGTGCGTGCGGCGATGCCGGTGCGCGCCCACGCGAGGCGGCTGCGCGAACCCGTCCCGGCGCGCCCGATCGCCGCCGAATGAGGACGCGAACCCCCTAATTTTGCGGCGACGTCCTTGCTTGACGCAGAGACACGGGTCCGGCAGGGAAAAAAGCCCGTGTCGAAATTGTTGGATACGGGCGTGATCGACCGCTGCGTCGGGCGCGAAAACGGTATATTGGACCCAAATGGCGCGGAGCGCGCAATGATCAAATCAGAACTTGTTCAAAGACTTGCCGAAGCCAATCCGCATCTCTACCAGCGCGACGTCGAAAACGTGGTGTCGGCGGTCCTCGACGAGATCGTCGACTCGCTTGCGCGCGGGGACCGCGTGGAACTGCGCGGCTTCGGTGCGTTTTCCGTGAAAAAGCGCGATGCGCGCGTAGGTCGCAATCCGCGCACCGGCGAAAAGGTGGACGTGGCGAGCAAGGCCGCCCCGCATTTCAAGGCCGGCAAGGAAATGCGCCTGCGACTCAATCCCGACGCCGACGCGTCGGCGAGCGGCAAGTCCCGCGCCGTGGCGGGCTGAGCCGATGGCGCGCGCGCTTCGCTTGCTCGTGCTCGCGCCGGTCGCGCTGGCGCTGGTCGCCTTCGCGATCGCCAATCGCGCGCCGGTCGCCCTGCAGCTCGATCCGCTGACGGCGTTCGGCGCGCCCGGCGTCGGGTTCACCGCGCCGCTGTTCGTCTCGTTGATCGGGGCTGTGTTGGCGGGCTCGTTGCTCGGCGGCGCGGCGGTCTGGCTGTCGCAGGGGCGCCATCGCCGCGCCTTGCGGGCGAGGACGGACGAAGCGCGGCGGGCGCAGGCGGAGACCGGGGCGCTGAAAGCCGAACTCGACCGTCACGAAGCCGCCGCGCGGGCGGCGGGGCCGGTCCGCGACCCCTCCGCGCTGGGCGGTCCGCGCGCCACCTGAGCGCTCGGGCGCCCTCAGAGCTTGCGCAGCGCGACTTCCTCGATCCGGTGGCTCGCGCCCTTGGTGAGCACGAGGCTGGCGCGCGGCCGGGTCGGGAGGATCGTCTCCATCAGGTTGGGTAGGTTGGTGCGCGCCCAGATCGCGCGGGCGATCGCGCGCGCCTCGTCCTCGCCGATCTCGGCATAGCGCCGGAAGTAGCTGCGCGGGTCGCGGAACGCGGTCTCGCGCAGGCGCATGAAGCGGGAGACGTACCAATCCTCGAGCAGCGCCGAGTCCGCGTCGAGATAGACCGAGAAGTCGAAGAAGTCGGACACGAACGGCCGGTCGCGGCCGTCGCGCTGCTGGCGGTTGGGCAGCAGCACGTTGAGGCCTTCGACGATCAGGATGTCGGGTCGGTCGACCGACACCGTCTCGCCGGGCACCACGTCGTAGACGAGGTGCGAATAGACGGGCGCTTCCACGTGCGGCTCGCCGGCCTTCACGCGGGAGAGGAAGTTGATGAGCGCCGTGCCGTCGTAGCTCTCGGGGAAGCCCTTGCGGTCGAGCAGGCCCTGGGCGATCAGCGTCGCGTTGTCGTGCAGGAAGCCGTCGGTCGTCACCAGCTCGACCTTGGGCGTGTTGGGCCAACGCGACAGCAGGGCCCGCAGCACGCGCGCGGTGGTCGACTTGCCCACCGCCACCGAGCCGGCGATGCCGATCACGTAAGGCGTCTTGCCCTCCGCCGCGCCGAGGAAGCGCCGCGTCGCCTTGTGCAGGCCCTGCGTGGCGGCGACGTAGAGCGCGAGCAGGCGCGACAGCGGCAGGTAGATCTCGATCACCTCTTCGAGCGAAATCGGGTCGTTGATGGAGCGCAGGCGCGCGAGATCGTCGGCCGTCAGCGTGAGCGGCGCGTCGGCGCGCAGCGCCGCCCATTGCGCGCGCGTGAAGCGGTGGAACGCCGAGAGCGCCGGATCGGCCTCGGGCCATTGGGGAGCGTTCACCGACGCGACGCCTTTTCCTCGTGGCCCGAACGCGCGGTGCGCGCCTCCAGTTCGGCCATCACGGCGGCGAGCGGCACGCCGCGCGAGCGCAGCGCGACAAGCAGGTGGAACAGCGCGTCGGCCGCCTCGGCGCGAACCGAGGCGTCGTCCGACGCCGCGACGGCGATCGCGAATTCGACCGCCTCCTCGCCGAATTTCTTGGCCGCGCGCGCGGGCCCGCCGTCGAGCAGGCAGCGGGTATAGGACTTCGCGGCGTCCGAGGCGGCGCGGTCGGCGACGATGGCGTCGAGCGTCTGCAGGGTGAATTCGGTCATGGCGGCCCGTCGTCGATCGCCGCGAGAGGAAGCGAGATCGCCGGAAGCGTCAAGGGTGGGCCGTGCATCGCCAAGGACGAACTCCCGAATGCGACCGCCCCGATTGGCATTCCATTAACCATGATCGCGCCAATTCACTGTTTTCCTTTAGTGTAATCTTAAGCACCGGGACCTAGGGTCCCTTCGTTCAGTGTCCGCTCATCGAGTATGTGAGCATCGAAATGACAGAGTTCATCCGCCCGCGCGCCAAATACGTCATCGGTCCGGACGGAAGCCCGTTGACGATCGCCGACCTGCCGCCGACGTCGACCAAGCGTTGGGTGATCCGGCGCAAGGCGGAGGTCGTCGCCGCGGTGCGCGGCGGCCTGCTGTCGCTCGAAGAGGCCTGCACGCGCTATACGCTGACGGTCGACGAGTTCCTGTCTTGGCAGTCCTCGATCGACCAGCACGGGCTGGCCGGCCTGCGAACCACGCGCATCCAGCAATACCGCCACTGAGGCGAAGCCTCCGCGGTTGCGGTTTGCGCCGCCGCGCCCTATCTCCGGTCGGCCGCGCCCGCGGCGTCCGGAGGTTCCATGCTCGCCGTTCTCGATGTCGTCCTGACCGCGCTCGACCTCTACAGCTACGTCATCATCGGCGCGGCGATCCTGTCGTGGCTGGTGGCCTTCGGCGTGGTCAACGTCCGCAACGATTTCGTGCGCAACCTGTGGAACTTCGCCACCGCGATCACCGAGCCGGCGCTGGCGCCGATCCGTCGATTCCTGCCCAATCTCGGCGGCGTCGACATATCGCCGGTGATCTTGCTGCTGCTGATCTTCTTCGCCAAGGACCTGATCCTGCGCTACGTCTACCCGCACGCGTTCTGAGGCTTGGTAAACGGGCGTTAACCGCGCCCTCGTAGCGTCGCGGCCTCAGGATGGGGAACCTCGGCGGCATGGTCGGAAAGGCAGTTCGCATCGTCGGCGCGCTGGCGGCGTGCGCCGCGGCGACCGCGCCGGCGCGCGCGGGCTACGTGTTCTGCGTGGCGGCCGATTCCGGCCAAGCGAACCTCTGGATCACCCAAGTCGTGTCGACCGACTTGAACCGCTCGGCCATGGAATCGCGGCTGCGCGGCGATTTCGCCGCCGCCGGACGGAGCGACGTGGTGACCGTCATGTGTCCGCGCCCGCACGCCGAGCGCACCGACGCGGAGCGCGCCCGCCGCGAGGCGGTGCGGTTCGACCGCGCGTTCGGCGCAAAAGTGCACGACATCACCGTGGAGGCCGGAACGGGCGCCGGGTCCTGAACGGCCCCGAAATAGCCGGCATTGCCGGCGAGTGACGTTCGAGGCGGGCAGCGCGCGGGATTCCCTGATGGCGTCCAGATCCAAGGGCCGCGACGGCGAGCGGATCGAGCCGCGGTTCGACGCGCCGGGCCGGCGTGCGCCGGGCGACCTGCGCGCCGATCCCGCCGACGCGCCGCCGGGAGTCAAACGAAAGGGCGCGGCGAAACGGGGCGCGAGGCCGGCGAAGCCGGCGCCGCGCGCCCTCAAGCGGCGGCGGCGCGGCTTGTTCATGCGCCTGGTCAAGGCTGCGTTCACGCTGTCGATCTGGGGCGCGATCGCGCTCGCCGGCCTCGTCGCCTGGGAGGCACGCGGCCTGCCGCCGATCGACACGCTCGCGATCCCCAAGCGCCCGCCCAGCGTCGCCATCGTGGCGTCCGACGGCACGCCGCTCGCCGTGCGCGGCGATTCCGGCGGCCCCGCCGTGCGCCTCGCCGATTTGCCGCCCTATCTGCCCAAGGCGTTCGTCGCCGTCGAGGACAAGCGATTTTACTCGCATTTCGGCATCGATCCGCTGGGCCTCGCGCGCGCCGCCTTCAACGATCTGCTGCGCCACAAGGGCCTGCAAGGCGGTTCGACGCTGACCCAGCAGCTCGCCAAGAACCTGTTCCTGACGCAGGAGCGCACGCTGTCGCGCAAGATCCAGGAGGCGATCCTCGCCGTCTGGCTCGAGCGCAACTATTCGAAGGACCGCATCCTCGAGCTCTACGTGAACCGCGTCTATTTCGGCGACGGCGCCTATGGCGTCGACGAGGCGGCGAGGCGCTATTTCGGCGTGCCCGCCGCGAAGGTCTCGATCGCGCAGGCCGCGATGCTGGCGGGCCTGATGCGCGCGCCCACGCGCCTCGCGCCCAACCGCAACCCGAAAGGCGCCGTCCTGCGCGCCGCCGTCGTCGTCGCAGACATGCGCGACCAAGGCTACATCACGCCCGCCCAGGCGCGCGAGGCGCTCGCCCATCCCGCCTTCGCCGTGAAGTCGAAGGACGGCGGCGCGGAAAATTAC
This sequence comes from Hyphomicrobiales bacterium, assembly GCA_028865375.1. GTDB lineage: Bacteria > Pseudomonadota > Alphaproteobacteria > Rhizobiales > Beijerinckiaceae > JAGWKJ01. The sequence goes on from JAGWKJ010000036.1 coordinate 7,996, forward strand.
GTCGCCGACTTCGTGACCGACCGCCTCTACCAGACGCTGGGCGCGGTGGATTCCGACGTCGTGGTGCGCACGACGATCTCGGCCAAGGCGGAGGCCGCCGCGGCCCTCGCCCTGAAGCGCGGCGTCGACGGGCCCGGCGCCGCTCGCGACGTCACGCAGGGAGCGCTGGTCGCGCTCGCCACCGACGGGGGGATCGTCGCGCTGGTGGGCGGGCGCGATTACGCCGAGAGCCAGTTCGACCGGGCGGTCGCCGCCAAGCGCCAGCCCGGCTCGTCGTTCAAGCCGTTCGTCTATCTCGCCGCGCTCGAACGCGGCCTGACGCCCGACACCGTGCGCGTCGACAAGGCGATCGACGTCGGCGGCTGGCGGCCGGGCGATTTCGAGCGGCACTATCTCGGCCCCGTCACGCTGACCCAGGCGCTGTCGAAGTCGATCAACACGGTCGCCGTGCAGCTCGCCGTCGAGGTCGGGCCCAAGCGGGTCGCCGAGGTCGCGCACCGGCTGGGCATCGCGTCCGACCTGCAGGCCAACGCGACGATCGCGCTCGGCACGTCGGAGGTGACGCCGCTCGAACTCGTCGACGCCTACGCGCCCTTCGCCAACGGCGGCTACGCGGTCGATCCCTACGTGATCCTCGACGTGAAGACGACGGACGGCAAGACGCTCTACGCCCGCAAGCGGTTCGCGCCCGACCGCGTGGTCGATTCCGTCCAGGTCGGCATGATGAACGAAATGCTGCGCCAGACGATCGCGAGCGGCACCGCGCGCGCGGCCGCGCTGCCCGGCCTCGACGCGGCCGGCAAGACCGGCACCAGCCAAGGCTTCCGCGACGCGTGGTTCGTCGGCTACGACGCCAAGCTCGTGACCGGAGTGTGGGTCGGCAACGACGACGACACGCCGATGCGCGGCGTCACCGGCGGCTCGATCCCCGCGGGAATCTGGCGCGACTTCATGGCCGCCGTCGGATCGACCTACGGTGGTCCGGTCGCGCTGCCTGGCGCGGTCTGGCGCAAGGCCGCTCCGCTCGACCTCGCCTCGGGCGCCGCGCCGCCCGCCGCCGTGCCGGGCCGGAATGGCGGCCCCGCGGCGCCGCCGCGATTCGCGCCGCCGGCGCCGATCCCCGCCGCGCCGCGCCGCTCGGGCCTCGACGGATTGATTCACCGCCTGTTCGGCGGTTAACGCGCGTCAACGCATTTCGCGGGCATTCCGGAACGTCGCGGCAAGCGGCGTCGGTCATCGTGCCGGCGATGGATTGGACCCTCCTCGCCTCGCCGACCCTGCCCGGCGCCGCGCTCGCGCTCGGCGCGGCGGCCGCATTGGCCGCGCTCGCCTATGCCTCACGCGTCGTCTTGCGCGCGCGGGCGCAGGCGGCGGCGGACGCGCACGCCCTCGAAGCGTTGCAGGACGAGGTGTGGCGCCTGCGCGACGCGGCGTCGGGCCGTGAGCGCGCGGAGGCCGCGAGCGAGGCCAAGTCGCGCTTCCTCGCCACCATGAGCCACGAGATCCGCACGCCGATCGCCGGCATCGTGGGCATGGCCGATCTCGTCGACCTCGCGCCCGAGGGCGCGCCCTATTCGGCCGAACAGCGCGCCTACGTGGCGGCGATCAAGTCGGCTGGGCTTGCGCTCGCGTCACTGCTCGACGAGACGCTCGACTTCGCCCGCATCGAGGCAGGTCGCTTCGATCCCGAAGAGACGTCGTTCGACCCCGAGACGCTGGTGGAAGGCGTCGTCGAGCTGCTCGCGCCGCGCGCGCAGGGCAAGGGCGTGGAGATCGCCGCGCGGGTCGCCGCCGACGTGCCGCGCGCGCTCATGGGCGACGCGCTGCGCATCCGCCAGGTGCTGACCAACCTCGCCGGCAACGCCGTGAAGTTCACGCGCACGGGCGGGGTCGGCGTCAGCGTCTTCGCGGCGGGCGGAGGGCGGATCGCGTTTCGCGTCGCCGATACCGGGCCCGGCGTGCCCAAGGAACGCCGCGGCGACATCTTCCTCGAATTCGAGCGCGGCGCGTCGGACGCGGGCGCGCCCGAAGGCGCGGGTCTGGGCCTCGCCATTTCGCGCCGCCTCGTGGCGGGCATGGGCGGCGAGCTTCGCCTGCTCGACGCCGGCGCCGGCGCGTGTTTCGGCTTCGACTTGGCCCTGCGCGCGACCGCGCCGGACGACCGCCGCCCGGCGCCGATCTTCCTCGACGCGCCGCCGCGCGCGTTGATCGTGGCCAAATCGCCCTACCAGGCGCCGTTCATCGGCCATCGCCTCGTCGAGGCGGGATGGGACGCGACCTGCGTCGCCGACGCCAGGGCCGCCCGCGCTTCCATCGCGCGGGGCCGGCCGCGCGTCGTGCTGTTCGACGGCGCGCTGGACGCCGCGGAAATCGCGGCCGTCGATTCCGCGCTGGTCGAGGCCGGCGCGATGCCGCCGCCGCGCCGCATCGTGCTCGTCTCGCCCCACGAGCGGCGCTCGCTCGGCGCCGCGGCCATCGACGCGTTCGACGGCTGGCTGGTGAAGCCGGTGCGCGCGGCCACGCTGATGCGCGTGATCGAAGGCGCGGCGGAAAGGCCGGCCGCGCCGCCGCGCGCGCCGCGCGCCGCGCCGCGCGCGTTCGACGCGCTGCTGGCCGAGGACGACGAGATCAACGCCCGGGTCGTGGAGGTCATGCTGCGCAGGCTGGGCGCGCGCGTCACCCGCGTCGCCGACGGCCAAGCGGCGTTGGAGGCCTATGGCGCCGCCGCGCAAGCGGGAGCGGTCCCGCGCGTCGCGGTGCTCGACCTCAGGATGCCCGGCCTCGACGGCGTGGCCTTGGCGCGCGAGATCCGGCGCGCGGAGAGGCGCGTCGGCGCCGCCCCGATGCGGCTCGTCGCGCTGACCGCGACCGCCTTCGAGGCCGATCGCGAGGCGGCCCGCGCCGCCGGTTTCGACGCCTTCCTGCGCAAGCCGGCCGATTTCGCGGCTTTGGCCGCGGCTTTGGCGGGCGACCCGAACCACGTCCGACTGGCGGGCTGACCCGCGGGCCGCGACTTGGCCCGCGCGCCGTGCAGATCGGGAACCGGCCGCGAATACTTGCGCATCCACCCGTTTGGGCCCAAGGAAGCGGCATGAATCCGCTCGCCGCAGATCATCCCGCCGTCCGCGCGGCTCGGGAAGCCGTGGGCGACGCGCCGGCCGGCGCGCGGATCGTGGTGGCCATGTCGGGGGGCGTCGATTCCTCCGTCGTGGCGGCGCTGGTCAAGGCGGCGGGCTACGACGCGGTCGGCGTGACGATGCAGCTCTACGACCACGGCGCGGCCGCGCATCGCAAGGGCGCCTGCTGCGCCGGCCAGGACGTGGCCGACGCGCGCGCGGTCGCCGAGGCGCTCGGCATTCCCCATTACGTGCTCGACTACGAGGAGCGTTTCCGCGACCGCGTGATCGCGCCCTTCGCGGCCGCCTATGCCGCGGGCGAGACGCCGGTGCCCTGCGTGTCGTGCAACCAATCCCTCAAGTTCGCCGACCTGCTCGACACCGCGGGCGACCTCGGCGCCTTCGCGCTCGCCACCGGCCATTACGTCGCCTCGCGCGACGACGGTGCCGGCGGGCGGATCCTGGCGCGTGCGGCCGACCCGGCGCGCGACCAGAGCTATTTCCTGTTCGCCACCACCAAGCCGCAGTTGGCGCGCCTGCGCTTTCCGCTCGGCGACCTGCCGAAGGCCGATGTACGCGCGGTGGCCCGCGAAATCGGCCTCGCCGTCGCCGACAAGGCCGACAGCCAGGACATCTGTTTCGTGCCGGCCGGCGATTACGCCGAAGTGGTGGAGAAGCTGAAGCCCGACGCGGTCCGCGCCGGCGAGATCGTCCATGTCGACGGCCGTTCTCTCGGCCGACATGCCGGCGTCATCCATTACACGGTGGGCCAGCGGCGGGGCATCGGGGTGGCGACCGGCGAACCGCTTTACGTGGTGCGGCTCGACGCCGCCAATGCGCGCGTCGTCGTCGGCCCCCGCGACGCGCTGGGCGTGCGCCGCCTGCGGTTGCGCGACGTGAACTGGCTCGGCGAGGGGACGCTCGACGCGCTGCCGCGCGAAGGGGTCGAGGTCGCGGCGCGCGTGCGTTCGACGCGGCCGCCCGCGCCGGCGCGGCTGACGCCCGACGGCATCGTCGAACTCGCGGACGGCGAGACCGGCGTCGCGCCGGGCCAAGCTTGCGCGCTCTATGCCGGCGCTGGCCCCGGCGCCCGCGTGCTCGGCGGCGGCTTCATCGAGGCGACGGCGGACGAAGCCGGCCGCGCCGCCGCCTGACCGCCTCCTCGTCCGACCGACCCGCGCCCGCGGCGCCCTCGCGGCTGCGCGCCGGCGCGTTGCTGATGGCGGCGGCGCTGTTCTGCTTCGCCGCGCTCGACACGTCGGCCAAGAAGGCCGGCCAGACGCTGCCGCCGCTGCAAATCGCCTGGGTGCGCTTCGCCGGCGCAGCGGCGATCATCTATGCGGCGGCCGCGACCGGCGGGAACTGGACCGTCTGGAAGACGCGACGGCCCGGCCTCAACGCGCTGCGCTCGCTGCTGCTGCTGGGCTCGACGGTGTTCAACTTCATCGCCCTGCGCAAGCTGCAGCTCGCCCAGACGATGACGATCGCGTTCCTGAGCCCGATGCTTGTGGCGCTCGGCGCCGGGCCGCTGCTGGGCGAATGGGTCGGCTGGCGGCGGCTGGCGGCGATCGCGGTCGGCTTTTCCGGCGTCGTGGTCGCGATGGGCGTCGGCGCCGGCGACTTCGAGCCGGCGATGCTGCTGTCGATCGGTTCGACCGCCTGTTTCGCCGGCTATTCGCTGCTGACGCGGATGATCGCGGGCGAGGATTCGACCATGACCTCGCTGCTCTGGTCGACGCTGGGCGGCACGGTCGCGCTCGCCCCCGCGCTGCCGTGGATCTGGAAGACGCCGCCGACGCTGGCGAGCTTCGACGTGATGTGGTTCCCCGCGATCCTCGCCGCCATCGGCCATTGGCTGATGATACGCGCGCACGAACGCGCGCCGGCGTCCAAGATCGCGCCGCTCGTCTACACGGAGCTGCTGTGGATG
>JAGWKJ010000314.1 GCA_028865375.1 Hyphomicrobiales bacterium
GCGCCCCTCAGGCGGCGCGGGTCGCGGCCGCGACCGCGGGCGCCGAGGCGCGCCAGGCGACGAAACGCGCGCGCAGCGCGGGCTCGGCCAGCAGGCCCGCGATCATCGCCAGCGCGAACAGCGCGAGATCGACGCTCGGCGCGCCCAGCGAGGCGACCGCTGGTCCCGGGCAATAGCCCGACAGACCCCAGCCGACCCCGAACAGGGCCGAACCCAAGACCAGACGGCGGTCGATGCGCGTCTCGGTCGGCATGTGGAACTTCGCGTCGAGCAGGGGCGCACCGCGCCGGAACGCGAGGCGATAGCCCACGAACGTCACCGCGACCGCGCCCGCCATGACGAAGATCAACGAGGGGTTCCACGCGCCGAACGGATCGAGGAAGGATTGCACGACGTTGGGATCGGTCATGCCCGACAGCGCGAGGCCGAAGCCGAACATCAGGCCGGCGAGCAGCGCGACGAAGAAGGACTTCATGGTCAGGCTCCCACGACGTGACGAAGGACGAACACCGTCGCCGCGCCGGTGGCCATGAACGTCAGCGTCGCGACCAGCGAACGGGACGACAACCTCGCGTTGCCGCACACGCCGTGGCCACTCGTGCAGCCGTTGGCCATCGAAACGCCCACGCCCACCAATATGCCGGCCGCGGTCAGCAGCAGCGGCGAGATCGCCGGCGCGCCCACGACCGAGCGGCCGAGCGCGAGACTCGCCAACGGCACGGCCGCGATCAGGCCGACGAGAAAGGCGATCCGCCAAGCGCCGCCTTCGCGAGCCTCGCCAGAAAACGCGCCGCGAAGCAGGCCGGAGATGCCCGCGATCCGGCCTTGCGTCGCCATCAGCAGGACGGCGGAACCGCCGATCAGGATGCCGCCGATCAAGGGTTGCACGATTTGCAACGACATGGACGTATGCCTCCGTCGCACGAAGGCGACAGAAGATACATAGACGACTCGATGTTTTATTTCAATGACTTTGTAAAGATGTAAAATGGCCTCTGACTTCCATCCTGCCAATCGCGGCGTCGCGGCCCATTGGGACGGCGCGACGACGCGGGCTTGGGCCGACGCGCACGAGCTGATCGACCGTCGTTTCGTCGCGCTCACCCGTTCGCTGTTCGCCGCGGCGGCGCCCAAGTCCGGCGAGCGCGCGCTGGACATCGGCTGCGGCGCCGGCACGACCCTGCTCGTCTTGGCGCGCGCGGTGGCGCCCGGTGGCCGCGCGGTCGGCCTCGACATCTCGGCCCGACAATGCGCGGTCGCCGACGCGCGGATCGCGGCCGAGAGCGTCGGCGGCGCATCGACGCTCGTCGCCGACCTGTCGATCCACGATTTCGGCGCGACGCGGTTCGATCTCGCGTTCTCGCGCTTCGGCGTGATGTTCTTCGCCGATCCGGTGGCCGCGTTCGCCAAGCTGCGGGCGGCGATGGCGCCGGGCGGCCGCCTGTGTTTCGGCGTCTTCCGCGCCGCCGATCTCAATCCTTGGGCGACGCGCATGGGCGACGCCGTGCGCGACCTCGTCGCGCCGCCGCCGCCTTCGTCGAGCCCGCCGGGAACCGGGCAATTTTCATGGGCCGATCCGGCGCGCGTGCGGACGATCCTGGGCGACGCCGGCTGGCACGACGTTTCGCTCGATCCGCTCGACGTCGCGATCCCCATCGTCGGCCCGGAGGGGATCGACGAGGCGCTCGACTTCGCGCTGAACTTCAGTCCGCTCGCCCGCGCGATGGCAAGCGCGCCCCTTGAATCCAAGGTGCCGGTCGTGGCCGCGATGCGCGCCTGGCTCGACGGCGTGAAGCGCGAGCGCGGCGGCGCGCTGCCCGCCGCGCTTTGGATCGTCCGGGCGCGACGTTGACGCGCCGGCCCGCGCGCCGTCAGCTCATGCACCAGCCGTGGCTGACGACGATCGACTGGCCGGTGAGCGCGTCCGTCGGGAAGGAGGCGAGGAAGGTCGCGACGCGCGCCACGTCGTCGAGGGTGGTGAACTCGCCGTCGACCGTCTGGCCGAGCATGACCTTCTTGACGACGTCTTCCTCGGAGATGCCGAGCGTCTTGGCTTGTTCGGGGATCTGTTTCTCGACCAGCGGCGTCTTCACGAAACCGGGGCAGATCACGTTGGCGCGGATGCCGTGCGCCGCGCCTTCCTTGGCCACCACGCGCGCGAGGCCGAGGATGCCGTGCTTGGCCGCGACATAGGCCGACTTCAGTGGCGAAGCCTCCTTGGAATGCACCGAGCCCATGTAGAGGATGACGCCGCCGCCGCGCGCCTTCATCGAGGGCACGCAAGCCTTGGTGGTCAGGAACGCGCCATCGAGGTGGATCGCCAGCACGCGCTTCCAGTCGGCGAACGGAAAGTCCTCGACGCGGTGCACGATCTGCACGCCGGCGTTGGCGACCAGCACGTCGACGCCGCCCCAGGCCGTCGCCACGGCGGCGACGCCCGCGTTCACGGAGGCCTCGTCGGCCACGTCCATGGCGACGGGCATCGCGGCGCCGGGGCCCATCTTGGTCAAGACATCGGCGGTCGTCGTCGCGGCGTCCAACTTGAGGTCGGCGATGGCGACCTTGGCGCCTTCCGCGACGAAGGCGCGCGAGATCGCCTCGCCGATGCCGCCCGCCCCGCCGGTGACGATGGCGACCTTGTCCTTCATGCGCATGGCGTTCTCCATTCGGTTCGCGGTCCGGGCGCCTTCGGCGACGTGGGTTTCATCGCACGGGCGCGCGGGCGAG
>JAGWKJ010000315.1 GCA_028865375.1 Hyphomicrobiales bacterium
GGCGCCCTCGAGCACGCGGGCGAGCGCGTCCTCCACCGCGATCAATTCGCTCACGCCCCGGCCTCCGCGCGCCAGTCACCCGACTTGCCGCCGGATTTTTCGAGCAGCCGCACGCCCTCGATCCGCATCCCGCGGTCGGCCGCCTTGCCCATGTCGTAGATCGGGAGGCAGGCGACCGTCACCGCGGTCAGCGCTTCCATCTCGACGCCGGTCGGTCCGGTCGTGCGCGCTTCCGCGACGACGACGAGGCCGGGCAGGGATTCGTCGCGCTCGATCTCGACCGCGACCTTGGAGAGCGCGAGCGGATGGCAGAGCGGGATCAGCTCGTGCGTGCGCTTGGCCGCCATGATGCCCGCGATCCGGGCGGCGGCGAGCGCGTCGCCCTTCTTGGCCCGCGTCGACGTCAGCAGGTCCAGCGTCTCGCGCGCCATGACGACGCGGCCGCCCGCGCGCGCGATCCGGAGCGTCGCCGGCTTGTGCGACACGTCGACCATGCGCGCGGCGCCGGTCTCGTCGAGATGGGTGAGGCCGCCCGCGGTCACGCGCGCGCGCGTCCCGCCGTCTCGGCGCCGGTGAGGAGCGCGCGCGTCGCTTCCTCGACGTCGTCCTGGCGCATCAGCGCCTCGCCGACCAGGAAGGCCTCGACGCCGTGGCGGGCGAGGCGGCGGCAATCGGAATGGACGAAGATGCCGCTCTCTGCCACCACGATGCGGTCCTTGGGCAGCGTGGCGGCGATCCGCTCGGTGGTGTCGAGCTTGACCTCGAACGTGTGCAGGTCGCGGTTGTTGATCCCCACCATCCTCGTCTCGAGCGCCAGGGCGCGGCGCGCCTCCTCCTCGGTGTGGACTTCCACAAGCACGTCCATGCGCAGGTCGTGGGCCGCCTTGTTGAGCGAACGCGCGGTCTCGTCGTCGACGCAGGCCAGGATGATGAGCACGCAATCGGCGCCGTGCGCGCGCGCCTCGTGCACCTGGTACGGATCGAACAGGAAGTCCTTGCGCAGCGCGGGCAGGCGCGTCGCCTTGCGCGCGGCGACGAGGTGCTCGAAGGCGCCCTGGAACGAGGGCCCGTCGGTGAGCACGGACAGGCAGGTCGCGCCGCCCGCCTCGTAGGCGCGCGCCAAGGCCGGCGGATCGAAGCGCTCGCGGATCACGCCCTTCGAAGGACTGGCCTTCTTGATCTCGGCGACCAGCGCGAAGCGGCCCTGTTCGAGGTGTTCCTCGATCGCGCGCACGAAGCCGCGCGGCGGCGATTGCGCGGCGATCATGCGCTCCAGCGTGGCGCGCGGCACGCGTACCTTGGCGTCCGCGATCTCGCGCCGCTTGTAGCTCTCGATCTTGCGAAGGATGTCGGCCAAGGTCAGGCCCCGTTGGATACGGCCACGAGCCGCTCCAAGGTCGCCTTCGCCGCGCCGGAGTCAAGCGCGGCGGCCGAACGCGCCGCGCCGTCGCGAAGGTCGCCGGCGATTCCCGCCAGCACGAGCGAGGCGGCGGCGTTGAGGATCCCGATGTCGCGATATGCGTTGCGCGCGCCCTCGAGCACGGCGCGAAGCGCCGCCGCGTTGGCCGCCGGATCGCCGCCGCGCAGTTCCGCCGGCGCCGCGCGGGCGATCCCGGCGTCCTCGGGCGCGATCTCGAATTCGCGGATCGCGCCGTCCTCCAGCGCGACGACGCGCGTCGTCCCCGTCGTGGTGATCTCGTCGAGGCCGTCGGAACCGTGCACGACCCAGACGCGCTCGGAACCGAGGTCTCGCAGCGACTCGGCGATCGGACGCTGCCAGGCGGGCGAGAACACGCCGAGCAACTGGCGCTTCACGCCGGCGGGGTTCGACATCGGTCCCAGGATGTTGAACACCGTGCGCGCGCCGATCTCGACGCGCGCCGCGCCGACGTGGCGCATCGCCGCGTGGTGCGTCTGCGCGAACATGAAGCCGACGCCGGCCTCCGCGATGCAGCGCTCGACGACGCGCGCCGGCGCGCCGACCGCGACGCCGAGCGCGGACAGCGCGTCAGCCGTGCCCGATTTCGACGACGCCGCCCGGTTGCCGTGCTTGGCGACCTTGGCGCCGGCGGCGGCCGCCATGATCGCCGCCAACGTCGACACGTTCCACGAGCCCGATCCGTCGCCGCCGGTGCCCACGATGTCGATCGCCCCGGCGGGCGCCACGACGGCGAGCATCTTGGCGCGCATCGCGCGCGCCGCGCCGACGATCTCGGGCACGGTCTCGCCGCGCACGCGCAGGCCCATCAGGAAGGCGCCGAGCTGGGTCGGCGTGACCTCGCCCGACAGGATGGCGTCGAAGGCGGCGCCCGCCTCCTCGCGCGACAGCGCGGCGCCCGAGGCGATCTTGGCGAGGAACGGCTTGAAGGCGTCCATCTCAGCGCCGTCCGTCGCGGAAGTCGCGCGCGATGGCGAGAAAATTGGCGAGCATCGTCTTTCCGTGTTCGGAGGCTATGCTTTCGGGGTGGAACTGCACGCCATGGACGGGGTCGCGCCGGTGCGCGAGGCCCATCACCAGGCCGTCGGCGGTCTCGGCCGTCACTTCGAGCGCGTCGGGCATCGAGGCGCGATCGACCACCAGCGAATGGTAGCGCGTCGCCTTGAACGGGCCGTTGACGCCCCGGAATACCGAACGCCCGCCGTGGCGGATTTCGGAGACCTTGCCGTGCATCGGCGTCGCGCGCACGACCTCGCCGCCGTAACTGGCGCCGATCGCCTGATG
>JAGWKJ010000316.1 GCA_028865375.1 Hyphomicrobiales bacterium
TGGCGGGCGCACGGGGCGCGGAGCGGCGCGATGGATCGGCGCGGCGCCGCCTGTGGCGAGCGGCGACGCGGCACAGGCCAGCGCGAGCGCCGCCAGTCCCGCGGCGAACGCGGCCGTCTTCGTTCCTCGTCGGCGCCGACCGGGGATCGTCTCGCTCCCTCCGCGGCGGGCGCCGGCCCTTTCGCCGGCGCGTCCGTCGCGCTATGGGTTGGTCGTCGGCGATTGCGGCTTTCCTTTGTCGCCGCCCGGAGTCCCGCCCATGCGTGCGCCGAAGAATTTCCGCGGTTCGATGCCGGCCCTCGTGACGCCGTTCCGCGACGGCGCGTTCGACGAGGCCGCTTTCCGCGCGCTGGTCGACTGGCAGGTCGCCTCGGGGTCGAGCGGACTGGTGCCGGTGGGCACGACGGGCGAGAGCCCGACGCTGTCGCACGCGGAACACAAGCGCGTCGTCGAAGCCTGCGTCGCCGAGGCGCGCGGCCGCGTGCCGGTGATCGCGGGCGCGGGCTCCAACAACACCGCCGAGGCGGTCGACCTCGCCCGCCACGCCGAAAAGGTCGGCGCCGACGGCGTGCTCGTCGTCACGCCCTATTACAACAAGCCCACGCAGGAGGGGCTGTTCCTCCATTTCAAGGCGATCGACGCGGCGATCGGCATCCCGATCGTGATCTACAACATCCCGCCGCGTTCGGTGATCGACATGTCGGTCGACACGATGGCGCGCTGCTACGAGCTGAAGAACGTCGTCGGCGTCAAGGACGCCACCGCCGACGTCGCCCGCATCTCGCGCCAACGCATGAAGATGGGTCCGGACTTCGTGCAGTTCTCCGGCGAGGACATGACCGCGCTCGCCTGCATGGCGGCGGGCGCGCATGGCTGCATCTCCGTCGTCGCCAATTCGGCGCCGCGCGCCTGCGCCGACCTGATGGACGCGTGGTTCGCGGGAGACGCCAAGCGCGCGTTGGCCGTGCAGGATCGCCTCGCGCCCCTCCACGCGGCGACCTTCCTCGAGCCCGGCGTCGCCGGCGCCAAGGCGGCGCTCGCCATGATGGGCCGCATCGCCAACGAACTGCGCCTTCCCCTGACCGCTGCATCGCCCGCCACCGAGGCGGCCCTGCGCGCCGCGCTCGTCCATGCCGGCGCATGGAACATGGCGGAGCGCGGCGCGAACGCCGCCTGAGAGCGCGTCGCCGGACGCCTGGACGCCGAAGCCCATGTACGAACCGCCGCATTTCCGCGTCGCCTCGCGCGACCAGGCGCTCGACTTCGTCGAGGCGCGCACGTTCGGCCTGCTGGTGAGCGCGGACGCGGACGGGCCGGTCGCCGACCCGCTGCCGTTCCTGCTTGACCGCGCGGGCGGCCGGTTGTTGGCCCATGTCGCGCGCGCCAATCCGCAATGGCGCGTCGTCGAGGCGGCGGGCCGCGCGCTCGCCGTGTTCTCCGGCGCCGACGCCTATGTTTCGCCTTCCCATTACGCCGCCAAGCGCGAACACGGCCGCGTCGTGCCGACGTGGAACTACATGGTGGCGCAAGTGCGCGGCCGAGCGGTCGTCCACCATGACGCCGATTGGCTAGGCCGGCAGGTGCGGGCCCTCACGGCCGCGCACGAGGCCGGACGCGCCGCGCCCTGGACGGTCGACGACGCGCCTGCTGATTTCGTCGCCGCCCAATTGCGCGCCATCGTGGGGATCGAGATCGCGCTCGACGAGGTGACGGCCAAGTTCAAGCTGTCGCAGAACCGGGCCGCGGCCGACCGCGACGGCGTCGCGCGCGGTCTCGCCGGCGAGAGCGGCGGGGCGGCGGAGATCGCGCGCGAAGTCGAGGCGCGTTCGGGGGGATCGCCATGAGCGCGGAACCCGCCAACTTCAAGGTCGCCTCCGAGAACCGCCGCGCGCGCTTCGATTACGAGCTCGGCGAACGCTTCACGGCGGGCATCGCGCTGCTCGGCCCCGAGGTGAAGTCGCTGCGCACAGGCAAGGCGACGATCGCGGAGAGCTATGTCTCGGTCGACCGCGCGGGCGAGGCCTGGCTCGTCAACGCCAACATCCCGGAATACCTCCAGGCCAACCGCTTCAACGCCGAGCCGAAGCGGCCGCGCAAGCTGCTGCTGCGCCGCCGCGAGATCGAGAAGCTCGCCAAGGGCGTCGAGCGCGAGGGCATGACGGTGGTGCCGCTGCGCGTGATCTTCGACCAGCGCGGCCGCGCCAAGGTCGAGATCGCGCTGGCCCGCGGCAAGCAATTGCACGACAAGCGGGAGACGGCCGCCAAGCGCGACTGGTCGCGCGACAAGGCGCGCCTGTTGCGCGCGCGCGGCTGACGGCTACTCGGCCGCCACGGCCATCGCGGCGCGCGCCTGCCCGCGCAAGAAATCGATCGGGCGCAACAGGCCCTCTCGCTCGACGTGCCAGAAGTCCCATCCGTTGCAGGCGGGCAAGCCTTGCGCCAGCGCGCCGGTCTTGTGGATCGAGCCGACGATGTCGCCCAGCGCCACCGCGCCGTCGGCGCGCACCAGCGCCGTCGTGCGCCGGCGCGCGTCGACCAGCGTCTCGCCCGCCGCCACCAGCCCGGCCTCGACCAGCGCCGCGAAGGCCACGCGCGGCGCGGCGCGCTTGGAAGGCGCCGGCGCGACGGCTTGGGCTGGCAAGGGCAGGGCGGCGGCGATGCGCGCGCGCGCGGCTTCGGCATAGCCAGCGTCGCGCTCGAAGCCGAGGAACCGGCGGTC
>JAGWKJ010000317.1 GCA_028865375.1 Hyphomicrobiales bacterium
AGCGCTCCGATCTGGCGGCCGCCGTCACGCTCCCCGACGTGCTGTTCCAACCCCATTCGGCGCCGTTGCAGATCGCCTTCTACGATCCGCCCGCGCGACGCGCCGGCGCACTTCCCCGCCGCGTGGCGGGGCCCCTTCGTCGCACTGCATGGCTCTTGGAACCGGGCCGCCCGGACGGGCTATAAAGTGGTTCAACTCGACATAAAAAACGCTTTACCAACAGGTGGATATACGGATTTCCTAACAAGATTTGTGAAGAACGGTTCCACGGTGGTCGGTCGGCCCGTTGGCGTCGCGGTGGCGCGAGACGGGGCGTTGCTCGTGTCCGAGGACGCCAACGGCACGATCTGGCGGATCGCGCCGGCGCGATGATCGTCAATCGCGCGGCCAGCGCCGGTGCAGCCACAGCCAACGTGCCGGATCGACGCGGATGGCGTCCTCGACGCGGCGGTTGAGCTCGGCGGTCAGGGCCAGCACGTCGGCGGTGAGGTCACCGGTCGTGGGCGGATCGAGCGGCGCGGAGACATGGGCGCGGAAGCGCGCCGCGCCCAGTCGCTCCATGCGCACGAACACGATGGGGGCGCCCAGCTTGAGCGCCAGCGTCGCCGGCGCGTCGGTCGTCATGGCGAGTTTGCCGAAGAAGGGAGCGGCGACGCCTTCGCCGGTCGCTTGGTCGACCAGCAGGACGACCGCGCCGCCGGCGCGCAGGGCGGCATAGATGCGCCGCAGGCCGGCGGGGCCCTTGTCGGCCATCGCCTCGGCGCCCGCGGCGACGCGCAGGCGCGTCAGCCGGCGAGCGATCAAAGGATTGTTGGGCGGTCGCTGCACGCCGACCGCGCGCACGCCGATCCGCTTGGCTGCGGCCGCGATGGCCTCCCAATTGGCGAAATGACCGGCGGCGAAGACCAAGCCGCGGCCCTTGGCCAGGGCGGCCTCGATGTGTTCGCGCCCGATCACTTCGACGCGCGGCGGCTCGGCGTCCGCGAGCGAGGCGAGATGGGGGTATTCGGCGCCGACCCGGCCCAGATTGTCCCACATGCCGCGCACGATGCGCTCGACCTCGGGCGGGGCGAGCTCGGGAAAGGCGGTGCGCAAATTCTCCCGCGCGCGCGCGGTGACGGGCAGGCGACGAAGCAGCACGCGGCCGATCCAGCCGCCGACGTCGGACGCGAGATCAGGACCGAGCAGGCGAAACAGGGCGGACGCGAGCGAGAAGCCCGCCGCCTCGGCACCATGTCGAAGTCTGCGGGCGAGCGGCCTGTCGTCGGCCATCGGACGTCAGCCGGCGGCGGGCTTGCGCGCTAAGGGCGCGCGCTCGGCGAGCTTGGCGGCCGTCCAGAGCGCTTCCATCTCGTCGAGCGAGGCTTCGCCCGGCGCGCGGCCACGGGCGGCGAGGCCAGCCTCCACCGCGCCGAAGCGGCGGGCGAATTTGACGTTGGCGGCGCGCAGCGCGCCCTCGGGTTCGACGCCCGCCAAACGAGCCACGTTGACGACGGTGAACAGGAGATCGCCGATCTCTTCGGCCAACGCCGGCCCGCCCGCGTCGAGCGCCACGTCGACCTCGTCGGCCTCTTCGCGCACCTTGGCGAAGGCGAGGCGCGCGTTTTTCCAGTCGAAGCCGACCTTGCCGGCGCGCTTTTGCAACGCTTCGGCGCGCATCAGCGCGGGCAGGCCAGCGGGCACGCCGTCGAGCAGGCCCGCGGGCGCGGACGGGTCGCGGGCGGCTTTCTCGGCCGCCTTGATGTCGTCCCAGCGGCGCTTCACGTCGGCGGCGTCGGTCGCGTCGGCGTCGGCGAACACGTGGGGGTGCCGGCGCACCAGCTTGTCGCAGATCGCGCGGCCCACGGCGTCGAAATCGAACCGCCCCGCCTCGCGCGCGAGCTGGGCGTGGAACACGACTTGGAGCAGGAGATCGCCCAGTTCGTCGCGTAGGTCGTCGAATTCGCCGCGTTCGATCGCGTCGGCGACTTCGGCCGCTTCCTCGATCGCGTAAGGCGCGAGGCTGCGGTGATCTTGTGCGAGGTCCCAAGGGCAGCCGCCGACGGGCGCGCGCAGCGCGGCCATGATCGCGACGAGCCGGTCGATGGAGGGCCGCTCGGGCAGGGCGTCGAGCGCGGCGCGCCGGGTCGCGAGATCCGTCATGGGCGGTATCGGACTGGGCGGGGAACGGACAAGAAAAAAGCGCCGGGGCGAACCCCGGCGCCGGATCGTCCGCTCAGTCGAGCGAGATCGAGATCGCTTCGCGACCCTTTGGGGTGTCGACGACGCGCATGTTGACCTGCTGGCCTTCGACCAAGGTCGAAATGCCCGAGGCGCCGAGGATCGAGATGTGGACGAACACGTCCTTGCCGCCGTCGTTCGACGCCACGAAGCCGAAGCCCTTGGTCGTGTCGAACCACTTGACCTTGCCGGTCACCGCGACCGCCGAGGACGGATCGGGCGAAGCGCGACGGGGACGCGGCGCGTCGCCGAACGACCGCTGCGGCGCGCGCTCTGCGGCGCCGGCGGTGTCGACCTCGACCACGCGGCTCACCTGCAAGCCCTTGACGCCGTTGGCGACCATGACCTTGAGCTTGGCACCCGGAGGCACCGACTCATGGCCCGAGGCGTGCAGCGCGTTGACGTGCAGGAACGCGTCACCCTGACCGTTCTGCAGTTCGACGAAGCCGAAGCCCTTGTCGGACTTGAACCATTTCACGACCGCGTCGACGGTCGG
>JAGWKJ010000318.1 GCA_028865375.1 Hyphomicrobiales bacterium
AGCGAACCAGCGTGTCGGCGATCTCGAGCGCCTGCTCGCCCGCGTCGGGCTGGGAGATCAGAAGTTCGTCGATATTGACGCCGAGCTTACGGGCATAGCCCGGATCGAGCGCATGCTCCGCGTCGACGAAGGCGCACACGCCGCCGTTCTTCTGCGCCGCCGCGATGACATGCAGCGCCAGCGTCGTCTTGCCCGAGCTTTCCGGTCCGTAGATCTCGATGACCCGGCCCTTGGGCAGGCCGCCGATGCCGAGCGCGATGTCGAGCCCGAGCGACCCGGTCGACACCACCTCCACATCCACGGCTCCACGCGAGCCGAGCTTCATGATGGAGCCTTTGCCGAATGCCCGCTCGATCTGCAGGACCGCGGCGTCGATCGCTTTTTGCTTATCCATGGGATCCTTGTCGACCAAGCGCAGAGACGGACTCGACATACGATATCTCCCTTGTCCCACACGCCCGCGCGGCGTGTCCAGGCCTATATCGTATCTATTTTGTTCCCATGCGCAAGCAAAAAGAACACCGGGGAACGAAAAAAGAAAATGAGAACGTGCGGAGAGGCGCGATCAGTCGTCGCGCTGGGTGCGCTCCATGCGCTCGTGGCGCTCCTGCGCCTCGATCGACAGCGTGGCGATCGGGCGGGCGTCGAGCCGCTTGACCGAGATCGGCTCGCCCGTCTCGACGCAATAGCCGTACGTTCCGTCCTCGATCCTGGCCAGGGCGGAATCGATCTTGGCGATCAGCTTGCGCTGGCGGTCGCGCGCCCGCAGCTCGATGGCGCGGTCGGTCTCCGACGACGCGCGGTCGGCGATGTCGGTGTGCGATTCGTTTTCGTTCTGCATCGTGGCCAGCGTTTCGCGGCTCTCGCGCAGGATGTCCTCGCGCCACGCGACCAGCTTGCGCCGGAAGTATTCGCGCTGCCGTTCGCCCATGAAGGCCTCGTCGTCCGAGGGCCTGTAGGCGGCGTCGATCGTCGTCGTGTCGGCCATGCCTGCGCGCTCCCCACCGGACGGCGCGGCTTATAGCGGTGGCCGCGCGAAGAAACAATGACGCCCGCGGCCCGTTGAGCGGACGGGCGCGGAATGCCATAAACGCCGCCGGAAAGCGCGGCCTCATGCCGCGCGGGAGATCGAAATTGCGCAAGGTCCACAAGGATGCGCACGCGGCCCTCGCCGGCCTGCTGCGCGACGACATGACCATCATGGCGGGCGGATTCGGCCTGTGCGGCATCCCCGACCTGTTGATCGCGGCGATCCGCGATTCGGGCGTCAAGGGCCTGACCGTGGTCTCGAACAACGCGGGCGTCGACGGCGTCGGCCTCGGCCAGTTGCTCGACACGCGGCAGATCCGCAAGATGGTCTCGTCCTACGTCGGCGAGAACAAGACCTTCGAGCGCCAATACTTGGCCGGCGAGCTCGAGATCGAGTTCAACCCGCAGGGCACGTTGGCCGAGCGCATCCGCGCCGGCGGCGCCGGCATTCCCGCCTTCTTCACCGCCACGGGCGTCGGCACCAAGGTCGCCGAGGGCAAGGAAATCCGCGAGTTCGACGGCCGCCGCTACGTGATGGAGCGCGGCCTGTTCGCCGACCTCGCGGTCGTCCACGCCTGGAAGGGCGACACGGAAGGCAACCTCGTCTACCGGAAGACGGCGCGCAACTTCAATCCGGCGATGGCGACGGCCGCGAAGGCGACAGTGGCCCAGGTCGAACATCTCGTCGAACCCGGCGAGCTCGATCCCGACAAGATCGTCACGCCCGGCGTGTTCGTGACCCGCCTGATCCACGCGCCGAACGCCGCCAAGGCGATCGAGCGCCGCACGACCCGCCCGCGCGCGGCCTGAGGAGACCCACGATGGCCTGGACCCGCGACGAACTCGCCGCCCGCGCCGCCCGCGAATTGCGGGACGGCTATTACGTCAACCTCGGCATCGGCATCCCCACGCTCGTCTCCAACCACATCCCGCCCGGCATGTCGGTGCAGCTGCAAAGCGAGAACGGGATGCTGGGCATGGGGCCGTTCCCCTACGAGGGCGAGGAAGACCCCGACCTCATCAACGCCGGCAAGCAGACGATCACCGAGTTGCCGACGACCAGCTATTTCTCGTCCGACGAATCATTCGCGATGATCCGCGGCGGCCACATCGACATCGCGATCCTTGGCGCGATGCAGGTGGCCCAGAACGGCGACCTCGCCAACTGGATGATTCCCGGCAAGATGGTGAAGGGCATGGGCGGGGCGATGGACCTCGTCGCCGGCGTGAAGCGCGTCGTGGTCGTGATGGAACACGTCGCGGTCGACAAGGCCGGCAAGGAGACGCCCAAGCTCCTCAAGCGATGCGACCTGCCGCTGACCGGCGCGGGCGTCGTCGACATGGTCATCACCGACCTCGGCGTGTTCGAGGTCGACCGGGCCAAGGGCGCGCTGACCCTGATCGAGCGCGCGCCCGGCGTCGGGCTCGACGAGATCCGAGCGAAGACCGAAGCCGATTTCGCGGTCGCCGCCTGAGGCTGGACGGGGCGGCCGCGCCGCGCGACAAGCGCGCATGGCCGCACCCGACGACCGCGAACCCGGATTCCGCGCGCCCGATTTCCGGGCGGCGCGCGAGGGCTACCTGTCCGCGCTCGCGTTTTTCACGCTCCTGCCGACGTCGGCCGCCGCTTCGACGGCGCCGCCGGCGCTCGGCTGGGCGCCGCTGGCCGGC
>JAGWKJ010000319.1 GCA_028865375.1 Hyphomicrobiales bacterium
GCGACGCTGGGCGAGGACTATGACGTCGAGATCCTCGAGATGCACCACCGCCACAAGGTCGACGCGCCCTCTGGCACCGCCGCCATGCTGGGCGAGGCGGCGGCGAAAGGTCGCGACATCGCGCTCGCCGAGCGCTCGGTGCGCGCGCGCGACGGCATCGTGGGCGCGCGCCGGGCGGGCGACGTCGGTTTCGCCGCGCTGCGCGGCGGCTCGGTGATCGGCGAGCACACGGCGATCTTCGCGGGCGAGGGCGAACGCATCGAATTGCGCCACGTCGCCGACGATCGCGGCCTGTTCGCGCGCGGCGCGGTCAAGGCCGCGTTGTGGGCGCGCGGCCGCAAGCCCGGCGTCTACGGCATGGCCGACGTGCTCGGCTTGGGGAACTTCTGAGCCGCCGGCCGCGCTATCAAGCGCCGCCGGCGGACGCCGCCAACGAAACAGAGGGAACCCCATGGACCGCCTGCTCGTCTTGCTTCGCCACGGCCAGAGCGACTGGAACCTGAAGAACCTCTTCACCGGCTGGAAGGATCCCGACCTGTCGCCCAAGGGCGTCGAGGAGGCGCGCGAGGCCGGCCGCCGCATGAAGGCCGAAGGCCTCGTCTTCGACCGCGCCTTCACCTCCGCGCTGTCGCGCGCGCAACGCACGCTGACGCTCGCCTGCGAGACGCTGGGCGCGACCCTCCCCACGGAAGCCGATTCCGCTCTCAACGAGCGCGACTACGGCGATCTATCGGGGCTGAACAAGGACGAGGCGCGCAAGAAGTGGGGCGAGGAGCAGGTCCACGTCTGGCGGCGCAGCTATGACGTCGCGCCCCCCGGCGGCGAGAGCCTGAAGGACACGGTGGCCCGCACGCTGCCCTATTATTGCCAGCGCATCCTGCCCGCCGTCCTGCGCGGCGAGCGCACGCTGGTGGCCGCCCACGGCAACAGCCTGCGCGCGCTGGTGATGACGCTCGACGGGCTCACCCCGAAGTCGATCCCCGGCGTCGAGCTCGATACCGGCGTGCCGCTCGTCTACCGGCTGAACGCCGATTCCACCGTCGCCTCGAAGCGGATCCTCGGCGCGTGAACCCCGCCGCGCCGCGGATCGAACTTGGCGCCGGCGCATTCCACTTCCCCGGCCTGCTCGACCGGCCCGCGCAGGAAGCCCTGCTCGCGGGATTGCGCGAGGCCGTGCGCGTCGCGCCGCTCTTCGCGCCGCGGATGCCGCGCACAGGCAAGCCGTTCTCGGTGCGCATGACCAATTGCGGCGCGCTGGGCTGGGTGTCGGACGCCGCGGGCGGCTATCGCTACCAGCCGACCCATCCCGACACCGGCGCGCCATGGCCGCCGATTCCGCCGATCGCGCTCGACGCCTGGCGCGCGCTCTCGGGCGTCGACGTCGAACCCGACGCCTGCCTCGTCAACTTCTACGGCGCCGAGGCGAAGATGGGCCTGCACCAGGACCGCGACGAGGAGACGTTCGCGGCGCCGGTCGTCTCCCTGTCGCTCGGCGACGCCTGCCGCTTCCGCATCGGTACGGACGCGCGCGGCGGCCCGACCCGCTCGTGCAGGCTCGAATCGGGCGATGCGTTCGTTTTCGGCGGACCCGCGCGGCTGGCGTTCCACGGCGTCGACCGCATCCATCCCGGCACGTCGACGCTGCTGCGCGAAGGCGGGCGGATCAACCTGACGATGCGCCGCGTGCGGGCGTTCTGAAGGGGCTGCGCGCGAACGCGGTCGAACGACGGCCGCGTCAACGCCGAGTCGGTCCGCGACGCGTCGCGCGGCCGCTTCAATCCGCGCGGGCGACGACGCCGGCGTTCACTTCGCGCGCCCGTAGAGCGCGGTGAAGGACGCCCGACCGATCTCCGCGAAATGTGTCATGAAGCCCACGAGCGCGGCGCTCGAATCCGCCGTCACGTCGATCTTGTCGGTCTTCAGCGCATGAACGGTGAAGACGTAGCGATGCGCCTTGCCCGGCGGCGGACAGGGACCGCCGTAACCCGGCGCGCCGAAGTCGGTGCGCGTCTGGATTGCGCCGGCGGGCAACGAGCCGTCCTTGCCTCCGGCCCCCTCGGCGAGTCCGTTCGTCGAGGCCGGGATGTTGGCGACCACCCAATGCCACCAGCCCGAGCCGGTGGGCGCGTCGGGATCGTAGACCGTCACGACGAAGCTCTTGGCGCCCGCCGGCGCGCCCGACCATTCGAGATCTGGCGAGACGTTCGCGCCCGTGCAGCCGAACGCGTCGAATACGTGCTTGTCGGCGATCTTGGCGCCGGCATGGACGTCCTTGCTCGCCAGCGTGAATTTCGCGGCGGCCGGCGACGTCGAGCCGGCGGCGGCGAGAGCGAGCGCGGCGATCATGACGAAGGATTGGCGCATGGCTGAACTCCTACGGACCCGATGCATGTGAAAGTTCCGTCCGCCAAGTCGCATTGTCAAACAGCCTTCCGGATTCGACCCCGTGCGACGCCGTCGCGGATGCCGCCCGCCGCCCGTCCTCAGGGCTCGCGCAACGCGCGCGCGGGCGGGGCGCGGAGCGCGCGCAGCGAATCGGCCAGCCCGAGGCCGAGCGCCACCGCGAGCGCGATTCCCGCCGCGCCCGCCATCGCGCCCCAAGGCGCGACGAAGTCGAGCTTCATCACGGCGCCGACGATCCAGCGCGCGGCCAGCGCGCCGGCGGCCGCGCCGAACGCCGCCGTGACGAG
>JAGWKJ010000320.1 GCA_028865375.1 Hyphomicrobiales bacterium
ATCGACGATTATCAACGCATCGTTTCGGCCGGCGGCTGGGCCATGCTCCCGCCGGGCCTCGCGCTCAAGCTGGGTGCGCGCGGCCAGTCGGTGGTGGCGTTGCGCCGCCGCCTGATGGTCACGCACGATCTCGATCCCTCGGCCGGCCTCGGCACGATCTACGATTCGCTCGTGGTCGACGCGGTGAAGCGTTTCCAGGCGCGCCACGGCCTCGACGCCACCGGCGAGCTCGACCGTTACACCGTGGCCCAGATGAACGTGCCCGCGGCCCGGCGCCTCGCGCAGCTGCAGCTCAACCTCGTGCGGCTGAAGACCTATTCGGGCGACCTCGGCACGCGGTTCGTGATGGTCGACATCCCTGCCGCGACGGTGGAGACGGTCGAGAACGGCGTCGTGTTCTCGCATCACAAGGCGGGCGTCGGCCGCATCACGCGCCAGTCGCCCGTGATGAAGACGCGCGCGCTGTCGGTGAACTTCAACCCCTATTGGACGGTGCCGGCGTCCATCATCAAGAAGGACCTGATCCCCTTGATGCGGAAGAACCCCAACTACCTCGCCGACGAGAAGATCCGGGTGTTCGACGCCAAGGGGCAGGAGGTTCCCGCCAATTCGATCGACTGGAACTCCGAGCAGGCGACGCATTACCGCTTCCGCCAGGACTTCGGCGCCGACATCAACGCGCTGGGCATGGTGCGCATCAACATCGCCAACCCCTACGGCGTCTACATGCACGACACGCCGGAGAAGGGCATCTTCGGCGACGATTACCGCTTCGTGTCGTCGGGCTGCGTGCGCGTGCAGAACGTGCGCACCTACGTCGATTGGCTGCTGAAGAACACGCCCGGCATGACGCCCCAGGCGATCGACGACGCGCTGCGCAGCGGCCAGCGGCTCGACGTGAACATCGCCGACCCTGTCAACGTCTATTGGGTCTACATCACCGCTTGGGCGCAACCCGGCGGGATCGTCCAGTTCCGCGACGACATCTACCAGCGCGACGGCCTCGGGCCGGTGCCGATGGCGCGCCCGACGCCCAACCAGGACGGCACGACGCCGGGCCAGGACCAGCAGCAGGCGCAAAACTGACCGCGCGCGACGAAGCGGGCGATCCTTCCGCGTCCGCGCTGATCGACGCCCGCATCGCCTCCCTCGGAGATTGGCGCGGCGCGACCTTGGCGCGGATGCGCGCGCTGATCCGCGAGGCCGTTCCCGGCGTCGTCGAAGAATTGAAATGGCGCGGCACACCGGTCTGGTCGGCCGGCGGCATCCTGTGCACCGGCGAGACTTACGCCGGCAAGGTCAAGCTCACTTTCGCCAAGGGCGCCGCGCTGCCCGATCCCGCGCGGCTGTTCAACGCCGGGCTCGACGGCAACGTCCGCCGCGCCATCGACGTCGGCGAGGGCGAGACGCCCGACGCCGAGGCCTTCAAGGCGCTGGTGCGCGCGGCGGCCGCGGCCAACGCGAAGACGGGCAAGACGAAGCGGTAAGGGAAACCCTCCGCCGCGCTTCGCGCAGTCACCCTTTCCCGCAAGCGGGGTTGGGGACGTCCCCTTCCGCCGCGCGCTTCGCGCGGTCCCCCTCCCCAGCAAGCGAGGGAGGAGCGGCGCCTCTCCTTCCCCGTGAAACGGGGGAGGTGGCGAGCGATAGCCGAGACGGAGGGGGAGCGGGCGGCCTCGCGCGCCCCGGCCCGCCCTTGCGCGCGAGCTGGGGCCGCCCCATGGTCGGCCGATGCGCATCTCGACGTGGAACGTCAATTCGGTCCGGCAGCGGATCTCCCACCTGCTCGAATTCCTGCGCGAGGAGGCGCCTGACGTCGTCTGCCTGCAGGAGATCAAGTGCCTCGACGACGCGTTTCCGCGCGCCGAGGTCGAGGAGGCCGGCTATACGGTCGCCACCCACGGGCAGAAGACCTTCAACGGCGTCGCCATCCTGTCGAAGCTTCCGATGGAGGTCGAGCGCGGCCTGCCCGGCGATCCGGACGACGCGCAGGCGCGCTACATCGAAGCGGCGATCTCGGTTCCGCGCGGCATCGTCCGTGTGGCGAGCGTCTACGCCCCCAACGGCAATCCGGTCGCCACGGAGAAATACGCTTACAAACTCGCCTTCATGGAGCGGCTCGAACGCCACGCGCGAAAATTGCTCGCGCTCGAAGAGCCGTTCGCGCTGGCCGGCGACTTCAACGTCATTCCCGAGGAGCGCGACGCCAAGGACTTTTCGCGTTGGCGCGACGACGCGCTCGGCTTGCCAGCCACGCGCGCGGCGTGGCGGCGCCTTCTCAACCTCGGCCTCGTCGACGCGCTGCGCGCGACGACGGATGCGGCGGGGATCTACACGTTCTGGGACTACCAAGCCGGCGCGTTCCAGCGCGACGACGGCATCCGCATCGACCACGCGCTGCTCTCGCCGCAGGCTGCCGATCTCTTGGGCGGCGCGCGGGTCGCACGCGCGATGAGGGCGCGCGAGAAACCGTCCGACCACGTGCCGCTGATCGTCGATCTTGCGACCTGAGACGACCGCCGACGGCCCGGGCGCCGTCTCGGTCTCAGGGCTTGGGCGCGGCGCCGGCGGACACGGGGATGGCCGCGGGCGGCAGCAGGGCCGGGGTCGCCGCCGGCATTTCGGCGCGCGCCGTCGTTTCGGGCGCGCCGCCGACCAGCGCGATCAGCGCCGAGGACGCGACCGA
>JAGWKJ010000321.1 GCA_028865375.1 Hyphomicrobiales bacterium
CGCTGGCGGCGGGCGAGCCCGCGCGGATGGAAGACCTGCTGGCTCAGACGGCGATCACCTACGGCGAGACTTACGCGACCGCGATGACCGGCGCGCAGGTCAAGTCCGCGATGGAAGACGTTTGCGACAACCTCTTCAACCCCGATCCCTATTACCAGCAGGGCGGAGACATGGTGCGCGCCGGCGGCTTCTCCTATTCGTGCCGACCGGACGCGCCGTCGGGCGCGCGGATCGGCGACATGACGTTGGCCGACGGATCGCCGCTGGATCCCGCCAAGACGTACAAGGTCGCGGGATGGGCGTCCGTGAGCCCGCAAGGGGGCAAGGACGTCGCCGATCTGGTCGCCGCGCATTGGGCCTCGGCGATCGCCAAGGCGCCGCCCAAGCCGGTGACTCTGCTGGGTGACGACCGCGATCCCGGATATATTCCCGCCTGAAGGGAGATGGCCCGATGAAGCTTCCGCGCCGCGCCCTGATCGCAAGCGCCGTCGTCGCCGGCGCCGCGGCCGCCACGAGAGGGCAGGGCGTCGAGGACAAGCCGTTCGCCGACCACAAGCTCGCGCTCCAGCTCTCCGACTGGACCGACGCCGCGCGCGGCCTCATCGTCAGCGTTCCCAACAATCTGCTGGCCGTCTACGGACCCGATTCGATCGCCATCGAGGTCGTCACCTTCGCGCAAGGCGTCCGCCTGCTCTATGCCGGAGCGGCGGAACGCTCGCATGTCGACAGCCTAGTCTCGCAGGGCGTCCGTTTCTCGGTGTGCATGAACACCATCGACACCATCGCGCGCCAGACCGGACGCGCGCCGGACCTCAATCCGCACGCGATCAAGGTCGTGGCGGGCGTCGCGCGCCTGCTCGAACTCTCCGCCGCGAAATACACCATCGTCCGGCCGTGAGGGCCGACCGACCAGATCGAAGGAGCCTGACAGCCATGAACGCCATCGCACGCCGCGCGTTGATCGCATCCGCCCTGACCGCCGCGTTCGCGGCCGCGCTTTCCGCGCCCGCGTTCGCCGCCGGCGCCGCGCACCGCCTCGTCGTGCAGATCGATACCGCCGATGCCGCCACGATGGGCCTCGCGCTCAACAACGTCGAGAACACGGCCAAGGAATTGACCGCCAACGGCGGCGACGTGGCGATCGACATCGTCGCGTTCGGTCCGGGCTTGAACATGCTGCGCGCCGACAAGTCGCCCGCGCCGATCAAGGACCGCATCGCCCGACTGAAGGAATCGATCTTCCCCGCGACGGTGCAGTTTTCCGCTTGCGGCAACACGAAGAAGAAGATGGAGAAGGCCGAAGGCCACCCGATCTCGCTCGTGCCGCAGGCGACGCTGGTGTCGTCCGGCGTGGTGCAGATCATGAAGCGCGAAGAGACCGGCTGGAGCTACCTCCGGCCGTGACGGGCGGCCGCCGGTTCAAATGCCGGCGGCGTCGACTCCGCAGCGTTCCGCGTCCGTCCCGCAATAGAGCCCGTAAAGCGTCGTCAGCACCGCCGCGACCTCGAGACCCGACAGACGGTAGTAAACCGTCTGTGCGCTGCGACGGGTCGCAACCAGCTCCTTGCGCCGCAAGACGGCGAGGTGCTGCGACAGCGCAGACTGACCGAGCCCGACGCGCCGCTCCAGCTCGCCGACCGACTTTTCGCCGTGGACGAGGCTGCACAGCACCAAGAGCCGCCACTTGTTGCTCATGGATTTCATGAGCTCGGCGGCCCGGACTGCGTGGCCTTCCAACGCTTGCGGTTCGATGGCGAGTTCGATCGCGTTCAAGGCGCGCATTCCAATGTCTGCGGTCACCGCGCCGCCGGAACGATTTCGGCGACGCTTTGCACGGCACAGAGCCCCCGTTTCGTTCGCGAACCACGGCCAGCTTCGCAACCAAGGTATCGTGGAAGCGTTTACGGCGCAACACAGATCGCTTGCCCCGGCGCGCCGCCCCGAGGTCGCACCCTGCCTCTCCGGTGAAGCGGCGTTTCGACGCTATTTTTCCACACATGGCCGCAGGTTCCGCCTTGTGCATATTCAATTCATCTAATACACTAAGACAAAATATGCGGTGAAACGTCCGCGTCGAGGAAACAAGGAGAGCCCGATGGCCGAAGCCGCCACGGCGTCGCACGCCAATTCGCCGAATGCGAAGTCGATGTCGATCATCGTCACCAAAGGGTCGCTGGACTGGGCCTATCCGCCATTCATCTTGGCCACGACCGCGGCGGCGATGGGCGTCGACGTGACCATGTTCTTCACGTTTTACGGACTGCCCCTGCTGCTCAAGAAGCTCGACCTCCAGGTGACGCCGCTGGGCAACGCCGCGATGAAAATGCCGTTGATGGGCATGCACATGACGATGCCCAACATCGTCGGCATGATCCCCGGCGTCGACGCGGCCGCGACCCGCATGATGAAGAACCTCATCAAGAAGAAGGGCGTCGCCTCGATCGAGGAGCTGCGCGAGGCGGCCGTCGAATCCGACGTCAAGATGGTCGCCTGCCAGATGACGCTCGACCTGTTCGAATACGACGTGAAGGACATGATCCCGGGCATCACGCTCGGCGGCGCCGCCACCTACATGGCCGACGCGCTCAAGTCCGACATCAATCTCTTCATCTGATCCGACGGGGACCCGCCAAAATGTCCGACATGACGCTTGACGCCAAGGGCTTGAACTGTCCGCTCCCG
>JAGWKJ010000322.1 GCA_028865375.1 Hyphomicrobiales bacterium
GGGGCTGGGCAACATCTACGTCTGCGAAGCGCTGCACCGAGCCAAGCAGTCGCCCTTGCGCGAGGCCTCGACGCTGGCGCGCGTCGACGGCGGCCCAAACGCGCGCGCCGAAAGGCTCGCCGCCGCGATCCGCGACGTGCTGGCCGACGCGATCGAGGCCGGCGGATCGACGCTGCGCGACCACAGGCGAACCGACGGCGCGCTCGGCTATTTTCAGCATTCCTTCCGCGTCTATGGCCGCGAGGGCGAGGGATGCCCGGACGCGAGATGCCGAGGCGTCGTCATGCGCGTGGCGCAGAATGGCCGCTCGACGTTTTTCTGTCGCGAGTGCCAGAAATAGCGCCCCAACCCGTTGTATCGCCTCGCGTCCGGCGGTCGGCTGGGGTCGGCCCTTCCTTCGCCGCAACCGCGCCCTACATGTTGGGCGGCGGGTTCGCCGCGGGGAGAGGATTCCATGTCGCCGGAAGAACGCAACGTGATCGACGGGCTATTCGCCCGCATCCAGGGCGCGGCGCAGGCGCCGCGCGACCCCGAAGCCGAAGCCCACATCATCGAGGCCCTGCGCGCCCAGCCTTACGCTCCCTACGTGATGACGCAGACGCTGCTGGTGCAGCAGCACGCGCTCGAAGCCGCGCAGGCGCGCATCGCCGAACTCGAGGCGCA
Organism: Hyphomicrobiales bacterium; assembly: GCA_028865375.1. Classification (GTDB taxonomy): domain Bacteria; phylum Pseudomonadota; class Alphaproteobacteria; order Rhizobiales; family Beijerinckiaceae; genus JAGWKJ01. Next base: position 664 of record JAGWKJ010000322.1, read on the forward strand.
GCCCGCCGCGCCGCCGCCGAGCTTCCTCGGCGGGCTGGGCAAGAGCCTGTTCGGCGCCGGCGTGGCCGCCGCGCCGCCGCGCGTCTATCGCCCGGCCGCCGCGCCGCAGCCGGAACCCTATGCCCCGCCACAAGGCGGCGCCCAAGGCGGGCCATGGAGCCCGTCGGCCCAGCCGCAATCCGGGCCGTGGGGCGGGGCGCCCGCTGGCGGCGGGTTCCTGCAGCAGGCGTTGCGAACGGCGACCGGCGTCGCGGGCGGCATGTTGGCGGCCGACGCGATTTCGAGTCTGTTCCGCGGCGGCCCGTTCGGAGGCGGCAACCAATTCGGCGGATTGGGAGGCGGCGCGCAACTCGGCGGCTTCGGCGGCCAGAACGCCGCCGACGCGCAGGCCTTGCGCGACTACGACGCGCAGCAGGACGCCCAGCAGGACGCGCAGGACGACGGATCGTCGTCGCCGGATCCTTCGCAAGACGCGAGCTTCGATTCGTCGGGCGATTCGGGCGGGGATTCGGGCGGCGGTTTCGACGTCTGAGCGGATCGCTCAGAACGCGGCGCCGCCCCCGCCCGACTTGTCCTCGTGACGCAGGATCAGCGGCGTCTGCGCCAGCGCGAAGGCGATGGTGATCGGCATCACGCCGAACAGCTTGAACGCCGCCCAGGTCGAGGTCGTCTGCGTGCGCCAGACGGCCTCGTTGGCGGCCGCCAGCGCGAAGAAAAACAGCCCCCAGCGAAACGTGAGCTTCCGCCAGCCTTCATCGGTGAGCTTGAACACGGCGTCGAGCACCACCGGGAGCAGCGGCTTGCCGAAGGCCAGGCCGCCGAGCAGCGCCGCGCCGAACAGGCAATCGACGATGGTGGGCTTCATCTTGATGAAGAGCTCGTCGTGCAGAAGCAGCGTCAGCCCGCCCATGACGAGCACCGCCGCACCGGTGACGAGCGGCATGACCGGCACGCGGCCGAGCTTGGCCCACGAAAGCGCCAGCGAAAGCGCCGTTCCGGCCATCAGGACCGCGGTCGCCGGGAAGATGCCCCAGCGCGCGTTGGCGACGAAGAACAGGCCCAGCGGCCCCAGTTCGAGCGCGAGCTTGAGGACGGGATTGAGCTGGGGCGAACGCGCGGCGTCGGTCATGGCGAGCGCTTGTCGGGCAGGCGGGCGGCGTAGGTCAAGTGTCCAAGCGCCGTCGCCGTCACCGACGAAGGCGCCCTTCCCCGCCCGTCATTGCGCGCCCAAGCGGCGACACGCGCGCGTGCCGGCCCGGATCGCGGCGGCCAAAGCGGCGCTGGCCGTCGCCCCGAGCGACAGCCTCGCAATGAAAGCGGCGGCGAAGGAATCGCCGGCCCCGGTCGAGTCCATGACGCGGATCGCGCGCGCCGGCGCTTCCAAGCGTCGCCCCCCGATCGTCAACGTCGCGCCGGCCGGGCCGCGCTTCAACGCGACCATTGGATAACGCGCGGCCAACGCGTCGAGCGCCTCGTCCACGGAAGCGCCCGGGACCAGCGCGCGCGCTTCGTCCTCGTTGGGCAGCAGCAGGGTCGCGCCCTCGGTCGCCGCCAAGAAACGCTCGGCGCCGAACGCCCGCAACGGCGCGGCCGAGGCGGGATCGACCGAAACCGGCACGCCGCGCCGAAGCGCCGCGGCGATCAGGCGCGGCACGACGCCGACGGAAGCGGGCGAAAACAGAAGGTAGCCCGAGAGGTGCAGCCAATCGGCCTCGTCGAGCAGGGAGGCCGGCGCATCGGCGGGCTTCAGCCGCGCCGAGGCGCCGCGCATCGAGAAGAACGTCCGCTCGCCCGCCGCGTCGACGAGCGCCACCAGCCGACCCGTCCCGGTCGAACGGTCGCCCGCCAGTCGCGCCTCGACGCCAAGCGCGCGGAGCCGTGCGGTCTCGCGGGCGACGTCGGTCGCGCCGACCCGCGCGACCAAGGTCGGCGCGACGCCCTCGCGCGCCAGCGCGACCGCGACATTGGCGCCCGAGCCGCCGGGCGCGTCCTCGATCAGCGA
>JAGWKJ010000323.1 GCA_028865375.1 Hyphomicrobiales bacterium
CTTCGCGGCGATGCGCCAGGCGATGCCGATGAACATGCGGCGCGCGCCCAAGCCGATCGCCGTGTCGGAGGCGGTCGCCGCCGACGTCGCGCGGATCGCGAAGTCGTGGGCGGACGCGCGCAAGGCGCACGGCAAGGGCGGACCGTTCCTGTTCGGCAAGTTCGGCGCGGTCGACGCCATGTATGCGCCGGTGGTCGCGCGTTTCGTCGGCTACGCGGTCGAATTGCCGAAGGCGGCGCGCGACTATCGCGACGCGGTGGCCGACCTGCCCGCCTATCGCGCCTGGGCCGCCGACGCGGCGGCCGAGCCGTGGCGGATCGAGCGGTTCGAGGCGCCGTGACGGGGAGACGTCCCGCGCGGCCGCGCCGCATCCGGCTCGGCCAGCGCACGATCCACGTCGAGAACCTCGACCGCGACTTGCGCGGCGACTTCTATCATTATGCGATGACGGCGAGCTGGCCCGCGTTCTTCGGCGCGCTCGCCGCCTGGTTCGTCGCGATGAACGCGCTGTTCGCGACGCTCTATTCGCTGGGGCCGGACGCCATCGCCGACGCGCGGGGACCGCTCGACCGGTTCTTCTTCAGCGTCGAGACGCTGGCCACCGTCGGCTACGGCGACATGCACCCGCAGACGCTCTACGGGCACGCGGTGGCCACCGTCGAGATCTTCCTCGGCATGATCTCCCTGGCCTTGTTGACCGGGCTGCTGTTCGCGCGCTTCTCGCGGCCCCGCGCCCGGCTGCTGTTCGCGCGGCGCGCTGCGATCGGGCCGTTCGACGGCGCGCCGACGCTGATGCTGCGGGTCGCCAACGCCCGGCATTCGGCGATCAGCGGCGCGACGGCGAGGCTCTGGATCATCGCCACGACGCGGACCGCGGAGGGAATCCGGATGCGCCGGTTCCGGGAGCTGCCGCTCGAACGCTCGGAGAACCCCGCCTTCGCGCTGACGTGGACCCTGATGCACCGGATCGACGCGTCGAGCCCGATCGCCGGCCTCGACGGCGGGGGCCTCGCCGCCGTCGACGCGCAATTCGTGGTCACGATCACGGGCTTCGAGGAGAATTCCGCGCAGGAGGTCCACGCGCGCCATTCCTTCGCCCACGCCGACATCGACTTCGGGGCCCGCTACGTCGACATCCTGTCGGTCCTGTCCGACGGCGTCACGCGCCTCGACTATGCCGGCTTCCACGCCACGGCGCCGGTCGACGAAAGGGGGCCTTGATGCCAGGCGCGCACGACGGGGGACCGAGGAACCGGGTGGCCCCCGCGGTCAGCGGCGCGAGACGATCCGCTCGACGCGGGCGTCGCGCCGCGCGGAATGCGCGAGCTTCCGGCCCATCTTGCCGGTCTTGGTCTCCACGCCCACGGCGAAGGATTCCGCTTCGTCCAGCAGGAACGCCTTCGCCAGCGCCGCGAGGAACAGGAAGGCGCACGAGCACAGGACGGCGAAGATCGCCATCGCCAGCAGGCGGTCCTCGCCCGGCGCGCCGATCGCGCGCACCCACACCGCGCCGCCGAAGACCAGGCCCGCCGAGGCCAGCCAGCCGTTGACGACGCGATTGAAGCCCTTGTCGCGCAGCAACTCGCGCGAAGCCACTCCCATGACGAAGCCCCAGACGGCCACGCCCGCGGCGATCACCGCGACGTCGATGGGCTTCAGGTGGAAGCCGAGCAGGGAGGAGAGGGTCACCACCACGGGGGCGGTCGAATTCGTGCCCCAGGGGTCGCCGTTGTCGCTGCCGAACAACGCGACCTTGATCGCGTTGCGGGTCATGTACAGCGCGCCGGCGACGCCGACGTAGAGCAGCTTGGATGCCAACCCGGAAGGCTGCGAGGACATGGTGCGCCCCGTTGCAATCCCGCCCATCCTAGAGTCCAATGTTTAAATTCCGCTCAACGGGGACCCCTCGCTTGCCCTTGCACCTCGTCAAGCTTTGCGTCGGCGCCACCGACGTCGCCGACCTGCGGGCATGGATGGCCGAGCGCGCGACGACCGACCGAAAGGCGGGCGGGCCCGGTCTCGGCGTCCACGTGACGCGCATGGCGCCCAAGCGCGCCGCCGAATTGCTCGACGGCGGCTCGCTCTATTGGGTGATCCGTGGCTTCGTCTCGGCGCGGCAGCGGCTGGTTGCGATCGAAACCTTCGTCGACGGCGAAGGGATCGGCCGTTGCCGCCTGAAGCTCGACCCCGAAGTCGTGGTCGTCGCGGGCGGACCGTGCCGGCCGTTCCAAGGCTGGCGATACCTCGCGGCCTCGAGCGCGCCGGCCGACCTCGGCGCCGGCGGCGTGCCCGAGGGGATGCCCGACGACATGCGCCGCGCCTTGGCCGCGCTGGCCCTGATCTGAGGCCGCCGGCGCGCCACTTGCCATTCCGCCCGCGGAGACCATCTATGCGGACAGCCGGAGGGATCGGCATGGCCGAACGGACGACGCCCGACCGCGCGCGGGGCAATGAAGCCGCGCGTGACGAGGGCGGCACGCGCGCGCGCCTCGTGTTCGCGCTCGACGCCACGTTGAGCCGGAAGCCGACATGGGATCTCGCGAGCGGCTTGCAAGCCGACATGTTCGAGTCGGCCGCCGCTCTGGGCGGTCTCGACGTGCAACTGGTGTATTTCCGCGGCGCCGACGAATGCAAGGCGTCGCGCTTCGTGACG
>JAGWKJ010000324.1 GCA_028865375.1 Hyphomicrobiales bacterium
TGCGCGATGGCGCGCAGACCAACGGCGTCGACTTCACGCTGCACGACAAACAATTGATCGCGAAGATGCTCGACGAACTCGGCATCGACTATGTCGAGGGCGGCTATCCCGGCGCCAACCCGACCGACACGGAGTTCTTCCGCGCCCGGCCGACGGAACGCGCGACGTTCTGCGCCTTCGGCATGACGCGGCGCGCGGGGCGCTCGGCCGCCAACGATCCCGGCGTCGCGGCGCTGCTCGACGGCGAGGCCGGCGCGATCGTGTTCGTCGCCAAGGCCTGGGACGCGCAGGTCGAGCTGGCGCTCGGCATCACGCCGCAGGAAAACCTCGAGGCGATCTCCGACAGCCTGCGCCACGCGGCGGCGGCCGGGCGCGAGACGATGCTCGACTGCGAGCATTTCTTCGACGGCTACAAGGCCAATCCGGCCTATGCGCTGGCGGTCGCGCGCACCGCGCGCGACGCCGGCGCGCGCTGGGTCGTGCTGTGCGACACCAACGGCGGCACGCTGCCCGACGAGGTCGAGCGCATCGTCGCCGACGTCGCGCGCGAAATCCCCGGCGCGCGGCTCGGCATCCACGCCCACGACGACACGGGCAACGCGGTCGCCAATTCGCTCGCGGCCGTGCGTGCCGGCGCGCGCCAGGTGCAGGGCACGCTGAACGGGCTGGGCGAGCGCTGCGGCAATGCGAACCTCGTGACGCTGATCCCCACGCTGCTGCTGAAGCCGGCGCTCGCCGACAGCTTCGAGACCGGCGTCGCGCCCGACCGGCTCGCCGAGCTGACCAAGATCTCGCACACGCTCGACGAATTGCTGAACCGCGCGCCCGACCGGCACGCGCCCTATGTCGGCGCGTCGGCCTTCGCGACCAAGGCCGGCATCCACGCCTCGGCGGTCGTCAAGGATCCCGCCACCTACGAACACGTCGAGCCGGCCCTCGTCGGCAACCGGCGCGCCATCCTCGTGTCCGACCAGGCGGGGCGTTCGAACGTGATCGCCGAACTCGAACGGCTCGGCGTCGCCGTGCGCCGCGACGACCCGCGCGTGTCGCGCGTCATCGAGGAGATGAAGGAGAAGGAGGCGCAGGGTTACGCCTACGAGGGCGCCGACGCTTCCTTCGAGCTGCTGGCGCGCCGCATCCTGGGCGTCGTGCCGGATTATTTCGACGTCGAGCGCTTCAGCGTGCGCGTCGAGCGCCGCCACGACGCGAAGGGCCGGCTGGTGACGCTGTCCGAGGCGATCGTCAAGGTGACGATCGACGGCGAGAGCACGATCTCGGCCGCCGAGGGCAACGGCCCGGTCAACGCGCTCGACCTCGCGCTGCGGAAGGATCTCGGCCGCTACCAGCGCCACATCGACCGCCTCGAATTGCGGGACTTCCGCGTCCGCGTCTTCCAGGGCGGCACCGACGCGGTGACGCGCGTGCTGATCGAGTTCGGCGACGAGACCGGCGCGCGCTGGTCGACGGTGGGCGTGTCGGGCAACATCGTGGACGCGGCGTTCCAGGCGCTGACGGACGCCATCGTGTACAAGCTGCTGAAGTCGGGCGTGGCTTGACCGGCGCGGGCACCGACCGCACGCGCGCGGCGATCGAGGGCGGCCCGGCGATCGTGCTGGTGCGGCCGCAGCTCGCGGTGAACATCGGCATGTGCGCGCGGGCGATGGCGAACTTCGGCCTGTCGGACCTGCGCCTCGTGTCGCCGCGCGAGGGCTGGCCGCGCACCGGCGCGCGCCGCAAGGGCGCCTATGCCGCCGCCGCCGGCGCGGTGCACCTTCTGGAATCCGCGCGCGTGTTTCCCGACGTGCCGTCGGCGGTCGCGGACCTCAACCGCGTCTATGCGACGACCGCACGCGAGCGCGGCCAGCAGAAGCGCGTGACCGGCCCGGCCGAGGCGATGGCCGAAACGGCGCCGGCGATCGCGGCGGGCGAACGCCACGGCATCCTGTTCGGTCCCGAGCGCACCGGGCTCGCCAACGACGAAGTCGCGCTCGCCGACGCCGTCGTCACGTTCCCGGTCAATCCCGCCTATGCGTCGCTGAACCTCGCCCAATCGGTGCTGCTGTGCGGCTACGAGTGGTTCCGCGCCGCCCACGGCGACGTGGCCCGCTTCGCGACGCCCGACCGCTCGCCGCCGGCCACCCGGGAAATGACGCTGGCGTTCTTCGAGTTCCTCGAGGACAAGCTGGAGGAACGCGGCTTCTTTCGCCCCGCCGGCAAGCGGCCCACGATGAGCCGCAACCTGCGCAACATCTTCCACCGCATGGAACTGACGCAGCAGGACGTGCGCACGCTCTGGGGCGCGATGGTGCGACTGGTCGAGGGGCCGCGGCTGGAGGCCAAGACGCGCAAGCGCATCCGTGCGCCCAAGAAGGCGCCGACGGAAACGCCGCCGTGACCGGCGCCGGGCGGCGCGTGTTGGTGTTCGATTCGGGCGTCGGCGGCCTGACGGTGCTGGCCGCCGCGCGCGCGGCGCTTCCCGGCGCCGCCTTCGCCTATCTCGCCGACGACGCGGGGTTTCCCTATGGCGGTCTTGCGCCCGACGTCCTGCTCGCGCGCGTCGAAGCGGCGATCGGCGCCGGGCTCGCCGCCTTTCCCGCGGACGCGGCGGTGATCGCCTGCAACACCGCCTCGACGCTGGCGCTGCC
>JAGWKJ010000325.1 GCA_028865375.1 Hyphomicrobiales bacterium
CGACCGCCTTCGCCAAAGCCCTCGACGACCTTAGGTCGCGCCGCGACGCCATGGCCGGGGCGCCGCCGCGCGCCGCCTTCGCCGCGGATCCCGGCCGGTTCGCGAGCCTGAGCCTGCGGCTCGACGACCTGCTCTACGACTTCTCCAAGCAGGCGCTCGACGCCGCCACGCTGGCGCCGTTGCGCGCGCTCGCCCGCGCCGCCGGCGTCGAGGCGCTGCGCGACGGCATGTTCGCGGGCGACAAGATCAACTCCACCGAGAGGCGCGCCGTGCTCCACGTCGCGCTGCGCGAAGAAGCGGGCGCGTCGATCGTGGTGGACGGCCAGGACGTGATGCCCGACGTGCTCGCCACCCGCGCGCGGATGCTGGACTTCGCCCGCGACGTGCGGGGCGGCCGCGTGCGGGGCGCGCTCGGCCAGCCGATGACCGACGTCGTCAACGTGGGCATCGGCGGCTCCGACCTCGGTCCCGCGATGGCCGCGCGCGCGCTCTCTCCCTACGGACAGCCGGGCCTGCGCGCGCATTTCGTCTCCAACGTCGACGGCGCCGACATCGCCGATTCGCTGCGCGGGCTCGACCCGTCGCGCACGCTGTTCGTCGTGTCGTCGAAGACCTTCACCACGCAGGAGACGATGACCAACGCCGCCACCGCGCGCGCGTGGATCGTGTCGGCGCTCGGCGAAGGCGCGGTCGGCGACCATTTCGCCGCCGTGTCGACGCAGCTCGACCGCGTCGCCGCTTTCGGCATCGACGCCGGCCGCGTGTTCGGCTTCAAGGATTGGGTCGGCGGACGCTATTCGGTGTGGTCCTCGATCGGCCTGTCGCTCGCCATCCTGGTCGGGCCGGAGAACTTCGAGGATTTCCTGCGCGGCGGGCGCGAGATCGACCGCCACTTCAAGTCGGCGCCGCTCGAAGAGAACATCCCCGCCACGATGGGCCTCGTCGGGTTCTGGAACCGCGACGTGCTGGGCTATCCCTCGCAGGCGGTGATCCCATACGACCAGCGGCTGGCGCGCTTCCCCGCCTATCTCCAGCAGCTGATCATGGAGAGCAACGGCAAGTCCGTCACGACCTCGGGCGCGCCGGTGGCGATGCCCACCGGCCAGACGGTGTGGGGCGAGCCCGGCACCAACGGCCAGCACGCCTTCTTCCAGCTTCTCCACCAAGGCACCGACCCGATCCCGGTCGATTTCCTCGTCGCGGCCAAGCCGACCCAGGCGGACGGCCATCACCACGACCTGCTGGTCGCCAATTGCCTCGCGCAGGGCGAGGCCTTGATGCGCGGGCGCACGCGCGGCGAGGCGCAGGCGCAGATGCGCGCGGCCGGCGCCGAAGAAGCCGAGGCGGCGCGCCTCGCGCCCCACAAGACCTTCCCCGGCGGCCGTCCGACCTCGACGCTGATGTATCGCGAGCTCGACCCGCGCACGCTCGGCCGGCTGATCGCGCTCTACGAACACAAGACCTTCGTCGAGGGCGCGCTGTGGGGCATCAACTCGTTCGACCAATGGGGCGTGGAACTCGGCAAGGAACTGGCGTCCCGCCTCGCCCCCATCGTCGCCGACGCGGGCGCGCGGACCGACGCGCTCGATTCCTCGACCGCCGGCCTGATCGCCCACATGCGGGCGCTGCGCGGCGCCTAGGCGCGCCGCCGGTCGCTCACGTCCCCCGCGGCTTGGCGCGCGCGGTCGGGGCGGCGGCGGCCGGGTCTTCCGGCCAGACGTGGCGCGGGTAGCGGCCGCGCATCTCGGTGCGCACCTCGCGCCACGCGCCTTTCCAGAAGCCCGGCAGGTCGCGCGTGACCTGGATCGGCCGATGCGCGGGCGACAGCAGCTCCAGCGTCAGCGGCGCGCGACCGCCCGCGGCGGCGGGATGCGTCGTCTCGCCGAACACTTCCTGCACGCGCAGCGACACCGCCGGCGCGTTGGGCCCTGCATAGTCGATGGCGAAGCGGTTGCCGGTCGGCGCCACGTAATGCGTCGGCGCTTCGCTCTCGAGGCGGCGCGCGAGGACCGGCGGCACGCGCGCGCGCAAGGCGGCCGCCAAGTCGTCGGTCGTCACCTCGGCGAGCGCGCTCTTCCCCGCGAGGAAATCCGCGAGCCACGCGGAATCGGCGCGCAGCGCGTCGTCGGAGACGTCCGGCCATTCCCCGCCCTCGCGCGCGCGCAGGAACCGCAACCGGTCGCTCAGCGACGCGGGCGCGCCCGCCCAAGGCAGACGGTCGAAGGCGTCGGCCAGCGCGCCGCGCGCGAGTTCGGCCGCCACCGCCTCGCCGGTCGCCGGCAGCGTCGCCTCCGACAGCGTCAACGCCCCGAGCCGCACGAGGCGTCGGCCGCGCACCGCCAGCGCGCGCGCGTCCCAGGCGACCGTCTCGACGGACTCGATTTCGTCGCCGGCGACCCGTTCCAGCGCGTCGCGGTCGAGCGCGGCGGCGGCCACGATGCGCGCGCCGGCCGCGCGGCCGGCGATTTCGCCGATGGCGAGGTAGGCGGACTTGGCGAGCGCGTCGTGCGGTTCGATCCGCGCCTCGCGGCCGTTGGCCATCAGGTAGGAGCCGGGCGCGCCGCGCGCCTTGGCGATCCGGTCAGGATAGGCGAGCGCGATCAGTTCGCCGGTCGACGGCGCCCCGGCCTCGCGCGACGTCCGG
>JAGWKJ010000326.1 GCA_028865375.1 Hyphomicrobiales bacterium
GAGCTCGGCGCGAGCGTCATCGTTCTGGGCGACACCACGAACATCCCGATCTCGAAGGCCGGCTCCACCGCGCATTTCGAGGCCGAGGCCGCCGCCGAGAACGTCGCCTCCGTCGTCAAGATGGGCAAGGCGACGCGGGCTTACGACGGCAAGGTGTTCTGCTTCATCGAGGCCGGCAAGGATCGCGCGACCTACGCGATGTTCAACTATTCCAAGCCGCCCGAGCCGCGCGCGCCCAACCATGCCGTGCACGCCTTCAAGATGGCCTACAACCAGCTCTACTGGGCGTCCGCCCGCGGCATCCTGTGAGCGCGGAGGCGGCAATGACGGAAACCCACGCGACCGCGGCGCTCGATCCGGCGCGCCGCGCCAAGATGGAGACGGCGCTCGCCGCGCTCGTCGACAACGGCGACCTCGACCGTTTGGTCGCGCTCGCCCGCGTCGTCGGCGCCGCGCAGGACAGCCTGTCCGACGACATCGTCACCCGGCTCGCCTCCATGGCGACCGGAGGACTGGACTTGCTCGATCGCGTCAACCGAAGTGGCGTCGCCAAGGCGCTGCCGACGCTGACCGCGATGATCGAGAACGGCGACTTGGAGCGGCTCGCGGGCCTCGCCCGCACGCTGGGCAGCGCGCAGGACTCGCTGTCCGACGACATCGTCGGTCGGCTGGCGCGCGTCGGCGCCGAGGCGTTGGCGCTGGTCGACCGGCTGACGCGCAACGGACTGGGGATGCGGCTGCTCGCGCTCGTCGAACGCGTCGAAGGATCGCACCTGCCGCAGCATTTGGTGGACGCGGTGGAGACGGCGGGACAACAGGCGGCCAAGGCGCCGCCCGCCAAGGGCGGCATCGGCGGAGCGATCAAGCTGCTCTCGGACCCCGACAACCAGCAGGCGCTCGCCTATGCGCTCTCGATCCTGAAGGCGCTGCGCAGGTCGCGCACCGGCGGCTGAAACGCCGCCGCCGCGATTCCACGCCGCGGGCCTGAAGCTTGCGAAACGAAAGGCCGCGAAGGTTTCCCTTCGCGGTCTTTTCTGCGTCTCGGCTCGTCGCCGTCGGCGACTTGGTTTCGTCGAGCCAAGGCGTCGGCGAAAGAGCGCCCGACGCTTCACCAGCGATAGCTGTAGCCCAGCGCGAGCTCGAACTGGTGCATGTGAAGCGAGATATTGCGACCGGGGTTGGCGCCCGCAGGCGACACCTCGATGCCCGTGGTCGAAGAAGTTGGCATGAACTGCGCCGAGAAATCGACCGTCGAATGGTCGCCCACCTTGTAGCCGAAGCCGGCGGTGAAATGGTCGGTCACCACGCCGGGCGCGAGGATGTTGAGCGTGACGTCGCGCGAACGGATCGGATTGGTGTTGTGTGCGTAGCCGGCGCGCAACGTGAGCGCCTTGGTCGCGCGCCATTCGGCGCCGAGCGCGAACACGTCGACGTCCGCCCAGCCGAAGCCGGGTCCGCCGTTCGACCCGAACGGCAGTGGGATCTGCGACGAGTTCGAGACCGCGGCCACGCCGGAATAGAAGATGTGCTTGTAGTCCGCCGACAGCGTGACGGCGGGCGAGACGTCCACCGACACGCCCGCGCTCACGTCGCCGGGGATGTCAAGCTCGCCGCCGTTGGCGAAAAGGCCGGCGTATTTCGAGAACTTCGACATCTTGATCGGCGTCGTACCGTCAAGGCCGATGCGGAAGTTGGGCGCGGCGTGGAAGATCACGCCGAGCCGGGCGCCGACGCCATAGGCGTAGTCCGCGCCATTGTCGGTGAGCGCGGCCGGGTGCAGCGAGAACGGGGCGAAGACGCCGAGGCCGCCGGCCGAGAATTGCTGGGCGGCGAAGACCGGCGCTACGCCGACCGATACCGGGCCGAACTTGTGCGCGAGGCCGACGGTCAGGAACACCTGCTTCAGGTCGACGCCGGCTGCGCCGCCGCAGAACACGCCGGTCCCTCCGCCGCAACTTCCGTTGGCGATCGAGCCGGCGTAATCCGTGTTGTCGCCGCCGGCACCGTAAAACGCCGCGCCCCACGAGGTATCGGCGTTGATCGCGCGCGAATATGCCGCGTCGGGCAGCAGGAACATGTTGTCGCCTGAGCTGACCGTTCCCGAGGTCGGGCCCGGCGCCACGAAGCCCGGGCCGGTCACGGTATAGCCGCGCAGCGGGCTGAACAGGGTCAGGCCGATCGCCAGATCGTCGCCGACGTCGGTCAACGACGCCGGGTTCAAGGTCTGTGACATCGCGTTCTGCGGATTGGCGACGCCGGTGCCGGCCATCGCCTTCTGGACCGGATCGTTGCCGACCGGCTCCGCGCCTTGCGAAGCCATCGCGGAACCCGCCATCAAGGCGGCCATCGCCACGCCGATTCCCAGCACGGCGGCGCGCATCGTGTAGCCTCCCATCATGTTTCCTCCCCCTTTGGCGCCGCCATCGCTCTTCCGGCGAGTTTGGCGCTCGAATCATGGACCGTAGCGAACGACAGTCGTCACGCCGTGTGCTTGATCAAGAAGCGATAGGTGCCGCCGTCCTTGGTCGATTCGACCATCTGGTTGCCCGTGGTCCGGCAGAATGCCTCGAAATCGGCGACCGACCCCGGATCGGTCGCGAGGATTTCCAAGGTGCCGCCCGCGGGCACGTCCTT
>JAGWKJ010000037.1 GCA_028865375.1 Hyphomicrobiales bacterium
TGGTCGGCGACCTCGCGCGGCTGGCCGAAGGCGCGCCGGCCACGGCGCCGACGGCGACGGGCGAGGCGGCGGCGTCGATGCGCCGCGCGACGCACCGCACGGTCGCGCGCGTCGGGACGGACGTCGAACGCCTGCGCTTCAACGTCTGCGTCGCGCAGATCCACGAACTCGCCAACGCGCTCTCGGCCGCGGTCGGCGCGGTCGAGACGGCGGACGCCGGCCCCGACCTTCGCTTCGCGGCGCGCGAGGCCGCCGAGGCGCTGGTGCTGCTGTTCGCCCCGATGATGCCCCATCTCGCCGAGGAATGCTGGGCGGCGCTCGGCCTGCCCGGCCTCGCCTGCGAAGCGCCTTGGCCGGCCTTCGACCCGGCGCTCGCGGTCGCCGCGACCGTCACGCTGCCCGTGCAGGTCAACGGCCGGCGCCGCGCCGAGATCGAGGTCGCGCGCGAGGCGGCCAACGACGACGTCGAGGCCGCGGCGCTCGCACATCCCGACGTGGCGCGCGCGCTCGACGGCAAGCCGCCGCGTAAGGTGATCGTCGTGCCGGGGAGGATCGTCAATGTCGTCGCGTGACGTTTCCGCGGCCCGCCGCGTCGCGGCCGCCGCGTTCTGCGCCCTCGCCGCGCTGGCGCTCGGCGGCTGCTTCCGTCCGCTTTACGCCGGCGCGGCCGGCGCCTCGGTCGCCGACGAATTGCGGGCCATCGACGTCAAGCCAGTGCAGGGCCGGCTCGGACATTATGTCGTCGACGACCTCGCGCTCGAACTCGACGGCACGGGCGAACCGGCGGCGGCGAAATATTCGCTCGAAGTGACGCTGAAGGAATCTCAGCGCACGCCGACCGCGGATTCGGTCACCGGCCGCGCGACCTCGGCGACGACCGTCGTCGTGGCGACCTACCGGTTGCTGCAGCCCGGCGTCGAGGCGCCGCTGGTCGCCGGCAGGGCTATCGAGACCGCAGATTACGACCTGTTCGCCCAACGCTTCGCCAATCTGCGCGCGCAGCGCGACGCGGAGATCCGCGCCGCGCGGTCGATCGCCGGCCAGGTCTCGACGCGGCTCGCCGCCTATTTCGCGACGCGCCGAGGGCCGGCGTGACGACGGTCGCCAATTCCGGGGCCGATTCCTTCGCCGCCAAGCCGGCGGCGCATCTGCGGCTGTTCCTCGTCCACGGCCCCGACGAAGGCCTCGTGCGCGAGCGCGCGCGGCGGATCGAAAAGGCCTGGCTCGACGGCGCCGACGACCCGTTCGCGATCGTGTCGCTGGCGGGCGACGAGGTGGCGCAGGACCCCGGCAAGCTGGCCGACGAGGCCTTCGCCGTCTCGATGTTCGGCGGCAAGCGCGCGATCCGCGTCGAGATCGGCGCGCGCGACGCCGCCGCGGCATTCGCCGCGCTGGTCGAGCGCCCGCCCGCCGATTGCGCGGTGATCGCGCTGGCCGGCGCGCTGCGCAAGGGCCACGCGCTGCGTTCGCTGTTCGAGGGGTCGCGCGCGGCGGCCTCGGTCGAGTGCTACCCCGACGAGGCGCGCGACCTCGCCCGCCTCGTCGAGGAGACGTTGCGCGCGGAAGGCCTCGCGGTCGACCCGGACGCGCGCGAGGCGCTGGTCGGCCTGCTCGGCGACGACCGCATGACCACGCGCTCCGAACTCGCCAAGCTCGCGCTTTATTCCGCGGGCACGGGCCGCGTGACGGCGGCCGACGTCGAGGCCATCGTCACCGACGCGTCCGCCTCCTCGCTCGACCAGGCGGTCGACGCCGCCTTCCTCGGCGAGGTCGCGGCGACCGAGACCGCGCTATCGCGTGCGTTGGTGGAAGGCGGCGAAGCCGGCATGGCGGTGGGGGCCGCGTTGCGCCACGCCCAAGCGCTGCACCTCGCGCTGGTCGAGGCCGAGGCGCGCGGCGGCGAAGCCAACGTGCCGCCGCAGGTGTTCTACAAGCGCAAGCCGGCCTTCCAGCGCCAGGCGCGTATGTGGAGCGCGGCCCGGATCGCCCGCGCGATGGAGGGATTGCGCGAGGCCTCAGCCGCGGCGCGCGCCGATTCCCGGCTCGGCCGCCTCGTCGCCGCGCGCGCCTATTGGACCTTGGCGCTGTCCGCGCGCCGGGGCGGCTGAGGTTTGGCAATAACAGGGCAATAACAGGGACAGTATACTAAACTTCCCGATCACGCGGCGGCGCGTGGTCTGGCGACGTCTGGAGGATCGTGGAGTTTAGTATACTGTCCCTGAAATAGCTTCGCCCGGCGCCTCCGTCCCGCGCCCTCACCGTCTTTGCGAGGAGCGTCAGCGACGAAGCAATCCAGAGGCCCTTCCGTCAGGCGACGCGCCCTTCTCGTACGACTGGATTGTTTCGCTGCGCTCGCAAAGACGGCGGCGGTTCGCGTGCGGTGAACGCAGCGGTGGCCGCCGTGCGCGGGGTTCGGCCGCGACCGATCCGCGAAGGCGCCGCCGACGGTCCGCCGTCTGGCGCGGAACGCCCGGCACTCGACGATTGCGCAGCGCAACAATTCGGCCTAGATCGGCGGGCCGCGCGATTTTGTCGCGGCCGACGCGACCCGGTGGACAATGGCGGATACCGCGCAGAAGGAACCGACGGCACGACCGCTGTCCCCGCATCTTTCGATCTATCGGCCGACCATGACGATGGCGATGTCGATCGCCCATCGCATCACGGGCGCGAAGCTCTATTTCGGCGCGGCGCTGATGGTCTGGTGGCTGCTGGCGCTGGCCTCGGGGCCCGCCGCTTTCGCTTGGGCGGCGTGGTTCTTCGGTTCGCCGCTCGGCTTCCTGGTCTTGTTCGCGCTGTCGTGGGCGCTGATGCATCACCTGCTGGGCGGCGTGCGCCATTTCGTCTGGGACCTCGGCTACGGCTTCGACGCGCCGATGCGCGACCGGCTGGCGACCGGCACCGCGGTCGGCGGCTTCGTCCTGACCGCGCTCGTCTGGGCGTTGGCGCTGGCGTTGGGCTGAGGAGGCGGCGATGCAAGGTTATCCCGACGATCCCCGCGCGGCCGCAGGCGGCGTGCGTTTCCTCGGATCGGCGCGCGACGGCACCGGCGACGCGTGGACGATGCGCGTCACTTCGCTGGCGCTGATCCCGCTCGCGTTCGGGCTCGTGTGGACGCTGGCCTCCATGTGGGGCCGGACCTACGAGAGCGCGCGTGCGCTGATGGGCGAGCCGCTGCCCGCGCTGGCGGTCGGCCTGTTCTGCGTCGTGTCGGCGCTGCACATGAAGGTCGGCATGGATTCGATCGTGGTCGACTACGTCCACGGGCCTCGGCTGCGCGAGGCGGCGCTGGTCGCCAACCGCCTGTTCTGCGGGCTGGTGGCGGCGGCCTGCGCTTGGGCGATCTTCAAGCTCGCGACGGGCCGGGCGTAACATTCGGAGGAACGTCGCGATGGCGGACGGGACGAACGGCGCGGCTGCGCCGGCGGTGAACGGCAGGGCCTATCCGGTGACCGACCACGCGTTCGACGTGGTCGTCGTGGGCGCCGGCGGCTCGGGCCTTCGGGCCACCGTGGGCTGCGCGCAGGCGGGTCTGCGCACGGCCTGCATCACCAAGGTGTTCCCCACCCGCTCGCACACGGTGGCGGCGCAGGGCGGCATCGCCGCCTCGCTCGGCAACATGGGGCCGGACGACTGGCGCTGGCACATGTACGACACCGTCAAGGGCTCCGATTGGCTCGGCGACCAGGACGCGATCGAATATCTCGTGCGCGAGGCGCCCGCCGCCGTCTACGAGCTCGAACATTGGGGCATGCCCTTCTCGCGCACCGACGAAGGCAAGATCTACCAGCGGCCCTTCGGCGGCATGACGACCGAGTTCGGCAAGGGCGTCGCGCAACGCACCTGCGCGGCCGCCGACCGCACCGGCCACGCGATGCTGCACACGCTCTACGGCCAGGCGCTGCGCGCGAAGACCGAGTTCTTCATCGAGTATTTCGCCATCGACCTGATCATGGATTCCGAGGGCCGCTGCCGCGGCGTCGTCTGCCTGAAGATGGACGACGGCACGATTCACCGCTTCCGCGCCAAGCAGACGATGCTGGCCACCGGCGGCTACGGCCGCGCCTATTACACCGCGACCTCCGCCCACACCTGCACCGGCGACGGCAACGCGATGGCCTTGCGCGCCGGCCTGCCGTTGCAGGACATGGAATTCGTGCAATTCCATCCCACGGGCATCTACGGCGCGGGCTGCCTCATCACCGAGGGCGCGCGCGGCGAAGGCGGCTTCCTCGTCAATTCCGAGGGCGAACGCTTCATGGAGCGTTACGCTCCCTCGGCCAAGGACCTCGCCTCGCGCGACGTCGTCTCGCGTTCGATGACGATGGAAGTGCGCGCCGGCCGCGGCGTCGGCAAGCTCAAGGACCACATCTACCTTCACCTCGACCACCTCGACCCCAAGACGCTGCACGAGCGCCTGCCCGGCATCTCGGAGAGCGCACGCATCTTCGCGGGCGTCGACGTGACCAAGCAGCCGATCCCGGTGTCGCCGACCGTGCATTACAACATGGGCGGCATCCCCACGAATTATCACGGCGAAGTGCTGACCAAGGCGGGCGCCGACCCCGACCGGATCGTGCCCGGCCTGATGGCGCTGGGCGAGGCGGCCTGCGTCTCGGTGCACGGCGCCAACCGGCTTGGCTCGAACTCGCTGATCGACCTCGTGGTGTTCGGCCGCGCGGCGGCCCATCGCGCCGCCGAGACGGTCGACAAGGGCGAGAAGCTCCCCGAGCCCTCCAAGGACGGCGACGAGCGCGCGCTGTCGCGCCTCGACCGGCTGCGCAACGCCTCGGGCGGTACGCCCACCGCCGCGCTGCGCGAGCGGATGCAGCGCACGATGCAATCGCATTGCGCCGTGTTCCGCACCGGGGAGACGCTGGCCGAAGGATCGAAGATGATCCACGACGTCTGGGCCGGCCGCGACGACCTGCACGTCACCGACCGCTCGCTGATCTGGAACTCCGACCTGATCGAGACGCTGGAGCTCGACAATTTGCTGGTGCAGGCCGTCGTCACCATGGACGGCGCGCTGAACCGGCAAGAATCCCGCGGCGCTCACGCCCGCGAAGACTTCCCCAAGCGCGACGACGTGGCATGGATGAAGCACACGCTCGCCTCGATCGACGACGAAAAGCGCAGCGTAACGCTCGACGATCGGCCGGTGCATACGCGGACGCTGAGCGACGACGTGGCCTATATCGAGCCCAAGGCGCGGGTGTATTGAGGGGATCATGGCGAGCGCCTACGGCATCGGGCACAACGCAGGGAGACGCAGAAGCATGTACGCCATCGTTTTCGATTTCGACACTGAGATCCTCCGCAGTTCTTACGGTGGCGCTTCCTGGAACAACGCCTATACCGACGTGCGGAACTACCTGACGTCGCGCGGGTTCGAATGGAGGCAGGGCAGTGCCTATTTCGGCGACGATTCGGTGGACGCCGTGAAATGCGTGCGCGTCGTGCAGAGGATGGCGAGGCGATTCACTTGGTTCACCCCGTCCGTCCGCGACATCAGGATGCTGCGGATCGAGGAGAACAACGACCTGAAGTCCGCTCTCGAAGTAGACGGCGACGATTGACGCGCGGCGACCGCGCGCACCGCGCCCGAGCGGAAGTCACTGGTGTATCGGGGAAAGGCGAGTGTGCGACATGGACGTAAAGGGCGCGGCCCTCCTCTACACACTCGCCGGATCGACCGACGCCGCCCTGACCGCAAATCGCGGTCGATCGCTCCGTCGACGGAACCTCACGAACCGCGATATTTCGAGGACGGTGAACCGACCTTCGCTTTCCGGGACCCATTCGGTTTTCGCGCGCCTAGGCGGGAAATGGAGGGTCAAGGTTTCGTCGTCGCCGGCCTCTACCGCCACCCCCACCTCTCCGCCATCGCGAGGCACTCGCGCCAAGGCATGACGCCGGTGGTGGTGGGCGCTTCGCGCATCGAGGCGGCGGCGGCGGCATGGCCGAGCGCGAGGCATCGCTCCACCTCGAAGCCTTCGTGCAGCCCATAGATGGCGCCCGCCGCGAAGCAATCACCGGCGCCGTTGACGCCCGCGATCGCCGCGCGCGGCATCGCCACCGAGCCGACGCGATGGACGGCGCCGTCGCGCGACAGCGCGATCGCGCCCTCGGGGAAATGCGCGATGGCGAGCGCCATCGGGCCTGTCGACATGATCGCGCGCAGGGCCGCCGTCACGCCCGCCGGGTCGGCGACGCCGTCACGGCGCGTCTCGACGCCCGCCAGCGCGCCGATTTCGAAGTCGTTGACGACCAGCAGGTCGAGGTGCGGCAGGCACGGCAGCGCGAGCGCGGCCAGCCTGTCGGCGGCGATCGAGACGAGCTCGAGGTCGGTGGCGAGCCCCGCGCGCCGCGCCGCCTTCAGCGTCGCCGCCCAGCCGTTGACCTCGCCCTCGCACGCGCGGTCCATCGTCGCGTGGACACCCGGCAGGCCGAGGTGCAGGCGCCGCGCGCGCGTGGCGGCGAAATCGAAATCCGACGGCGCCATGAGATCGCCGATGCCCGGATGGTAGAGATGCGTGCGCTTGCCAGAAGCCTTGGCGTTGAAGCAATCGGTGAAGAAGGTCGGCCCGGCCGCCGAAGCCTTCAGGCCGTCGCGCGCGATGCCGAGCCGGTCGCAGATCCCCTGCAGGAAACGGCCGTCGTCGTCGTCGCCCACCAGCCCCATCGCCTCGACGGGCAGCGCGGGATCGAGCCGCTTCAGCGCAGTGGCGAGGTTGTGGCCCGAGCCGCCGCCCTCGCGCTCGAAGGCGGCGATCCGGCTCGCCGTGTCCTCCGCCGGCCAAGCGTCGATCGTCTTGTTGAGGTCGACGCACCACGTGCCGGCCGAGACGATCCCGCTGCGCATCGGCTCAGCCGAGCTTCAGCGCCGGCTCGGTGACGGCGTCGTCGTCGCCCGGCGCGCGCAGCGGCGAGATTCCCGCCTTCGCCAGCGCGGAATGGTAGGAGCGCACGGCCTCGGAGGGCGACATCGAGCGGTCGGCCACCAGCCGCATGTGGCGCACCATGTCGAGCGGGGATTCGGCGAGGTTGATCTTGCGGCCGAACAGCGCGACGCGCGCGCCATGCGTCTCGGCTTGGCGGATCAGCTCGAAGCAGTCGCGCGTCGTGCCGGCTCCGCCGCCCAGCACGCCCACCACCAGCGAGGGATCGTAGGAGCACAGCTCCTCCATCGCGCGCGGGCCGTTGTAGGCGATCTTCAGGAACAGCGGGCGCTCGGCCCGGGTCAGGCCCGCGAGGCAACGTGCGATGCAATCGTTGACGTAAGCGCCCAACGCCTCGGGCGGAAAGCCGACGGGCACGTTGGGGTTGAACACTTCGAGGAAGTGGCGGACGCCTTGCGCGCGCGCCTCGGCGCGGAACGCGCGATAGGCGTCCAGCGAAGCGACGTCGGCGTCGAGGTCGTCGTTGAAGGTCACCGAATAGAGCCCGAGGTCGGTGAACTTGGCGACTTCCGCGAGGTCGGCGGTGCGGAACGGACGCGACGGCTTCTCGTGGTAGCGCGCGCCGCGCGCCCGCCAGATGTCGGTGGTGTCGTTGGCGCGGATGACGGGCTTCACCTTCGAACCGGCGAAAGTCCCCGTCGCGGTCAGCGCTTCGAGGTTGGAGAGCGACACCAGCATCACGTCGACGAGGTCCTGCGCCACGATGGCGCGGATCTCGTCGAGGAATTCCGCGCGCGTGCGGAAGCGGCCGGTTTCCCTGCCGTTCTCGCGCTTGGGACCCAGCGCCCACAGGCCCGGGCCCATGTCCGGGTCCTTGGCGTCGGCGAGGATGAAATCGCCGGCGGAATATTTGCCGGCGTGGATGCGGGCGAGCTTTTCGTCGAGACGGGGCATGGCTTCCTCGGACGGGCGGGGCCGACCTTAGCGCGGAGCCCAGGCGGGACATAGGGCCGTTTCGCCCATAGCCGGGCGCCGCGCCAGCCGCTACAAGGCCGGCTCGCCCGACCGAGCGGGCGCGAACGGAGAACGTCATGGCCATCCGCAGGATCGGCGTCGGCCCGCGCATGAGCGCGGCCGTCGTGCACGGCGACACGGTTTATCTCGCGGGGCAGGTGGCCGAGAAGGCCGCCGGCGGGAGCGTCGCCGAACAGACCCGCGAGATCCTCGCCACGATCGACGCGCTGCTGGCGCAGGCCGGCACGGACAAGACGAAGGTCCTGTTCGCCAACGTCTGGCTGGCCGACGTCGCGACCTTCGCCGACATGAACTCGGAATGGGACAAGTGGGTCCCGCAGGGCCATACGCCGGCTCGCGCGACGGTGGAGGCCAAGCTCGCGGCGCCGAAATATCGCGTCGAGATCGCCTGCGTCGCGGCGATTTGAGGCGGGGATGGCACAAGGCATGAGCATGGCGGGATTCAATCCGGTCGCGAGCGCGCGCGAGGCGGTCGAGGCGTTGGAGGCGCTGCACGCGCGCTCGGTCGCGGCCCTGCGCGGCGCGATGGAAGCCAGCATCCGCACCGGCGCGGCGCCCGACGCCGCGACGCGCGCGCTGTTCCGCTACCCCGAGCTGCGCGTGACCTATGCGCCGGGCGGCTCGGAACCCGACAACCGGCGCGCCTTCGCGAAGTTCCCGGCGCCGGGCGTCTACGTGACGACGGTCACGCATCCCAAGGCGTTCGCGCCCTATCTCGTCGAGCAGTTGCGGCCGCTGATCGAGGAATACGGCGCGCGCGTCGAAGTCGGACCGGGCTCGCAGGAAATTCCCTACCCTTACGTGTTCGAGAGCGGCGACGAGCTGGCGCGCGGCGAGTCCACTGCGGGCGAGCTGGCGCGGCTTTTCCCCTCCCCGCTGCTCTCCGACGTGGGCGACGAGGTCGCAGACGACCTCTACGAACACAGGCCCGACGAGCCGCGGCCGCTCGCGCTGTTCGACGCCGTGCGCGTGGATTTCTCGCTGCGCCGGATCGTCCATTACACCGGCTCCGATTGGCGCTCGGTGCAGCCGTGGATCCTGCTCACCAATTACCACCGCTACGTCGACCAGTTCGTCGCCTTCGGGCTCGAGCGGCTGCGCGATCCCGCCGACCCGATCGAAAAGCTCGTGCTGCCCGGCGACGTGGTCGTCGACGCCTCGATGGACGCGGAGACGGCGCGCGCGGCGGTCGAGCGCGTGCAATGGCACCGCTACCAGATGCCCGCCTATCACGCGGTTACGAAGGACCGGCAGGGCGTCACGCTCGTCAACATCGGCGTCGGGCCTTCCAACGCCAAGACGATGACCGACCACCTGGCCGTGTTGCGGCCGAACTGCTGGCTGATGGTGGGCCATTGCGGCGGCCTGCGCCGCTCGCAGGCGATCGGCGACTACGTGCTCGCCCACGCCTACTTGCGGCAGGACGGCATCCTCGACCGGCTCGTGCCGCCCGAGACGCCGATCCCCGCGCTGGCCGAGGTGCAGGTCGCCTTGCAGGACGCGGCGCGGCAGGTCACCGGCGACGAGGGCGAGGCGTTGAAGCGGCGTTTGCGCACCGGCACCGTCGTCACCTACGCGGACCGCAACTGGGAACTGCGCTGGTCGCGCGAGCGCCGGCGCATCAACCTGTCGCGCGCGATCGCGGTCGACATGGAATCGGCGACCGTGGCGACGCAGGGGTTCCGGATGCGCGTGCCGTACGGCGCGCTGCTGTGCGTCTCCGACAAGCCGCTGCACGGAGAGATCAAGCTGCCCGGCGCCGCCAACGCCTTCTACGAGCGCGCGGTGAGCGAGCACCTACGCATCGGCCTCGCGGCGCTCGACCTATTGAAGCGCCGCCGCGAGGGCCTGCATTCGCGCAAGCTGCGCAGCTTCGACGAACCTCCGTTCCGCTGAGCCGGCGCCGGGTTCAATGCCCGGCTTGCGCACCCCGGCCGGCGCCCAGCCGCTCCGACAGCGCCAAGCCGATGGCCGAGGCGACGAAGGTCAAATGGAGCCCGACGAGGAAATACAGGTCGCGGTCGGGGGTCTTGCCGACCTCCATGAAGGCCTCCAGCAGGCGGATCGCCGAGATCGCGACGATCGTCGACATCAGCTTCGCCTTGAGCTCGGAAAAGCCGATCCGCGCCATCCAGTCGGGACCGTCGGATCGCTCCGCGGCGTCGATGCGCGAGACGAAGTTCTCGTAACCGGCGAGGATGACCACGACGACCAGCAGGCCGAGCAGCGCGAGGTCGACCAGCGCCAGCAGGTCGAGCATCACCCGCGTCTCGGTGGAGTCGAGCAGGTGACGGGCCATCTCCCACAGGTGCAGGCCCGCGCGCACGACGAGACCGGCGAGGCCGAGCGCGAGGAACGCGAAGAACGGCGCCAGCAGCCAGCGCGCGGCGAACAACGCGCGTTCGAACGCCTTTTCGATCATCGCGCCGTCTCCCGGGTCGCCGCGCCCGCGCCTCTGGATAGCCGGGACGGCGGCCGATGGGAACGCCCGCTGGCGCGCGGCGCCGCCAGGGCCTATGAGGGCCGCCCATGACCGCCGCCTCGCCCGCAATCCCCGCCGCGCCCGCGGCGAAGCCGTCGCTCGCCGGCTCGACGCGCGCCGAACTCGACGCCGCGCTCGCCGGGCTCGGCGTGCCCGCCGGCGCGCGCAAGATGCGGACGGAACAGCTCTGGGGCTGGCTCTACCGTCGCGGCGCGACCGGCTTCGGGGACATGCTCAACCTCGGCCGCGACCTGCGCGGCGCGCTCGGCGAGACCTTCACGCTCGACCGGCCACAGATCGTCGCCGAACAGGTGTCCGCCGACGGCACCCGAAAATGGCTGTTGCGGCTCGCCCCGACCGGCCCCCTCGACAAGGGCGCGGAAGTCGAGTGCGTCTACATCCCCGAAAGCGACCGGGGCACGCTCTGCGTCTCCTCGCAGGTCGGCTGCACGCTCAATTGCTCGTTCTGCCACACCGGCACGCAGAAGCTCGTCCGCAACCTGACGTCTCGCGAGATCGTCGCCCAGGTGCTGGTCGCGCGCGACCGGCTCGGCGACTTTCCCGGCAGCGAACGGCCGACCGACGGCCTCGTGCCTTCGGGCGAGGGCGTGCGCGCCGTGTCGAACGTCGTGTTCATGGGCATGGGCGAGCCTCTCTACAATTACGACAGCGTGCGCGACGCGCTTTCTGTGCTCACCGACGGCGATGGGCTGGCGCTGTCGCGCCGCCGCGTCACGGTGTCGACCTCGGGCGTCGTGCCGGCGATGGGGCCGCTCGGCGCCGAGACCGGCGCCTCGTTGGCCGTGTCGCTGCACGCCACCCGCGACGCGCTGCGCGACCAACTGGTGCCGCTCAACAGGAGGCATCCGATCAAGGAGCTGCTCGACGCCTGCCGGGCCTATCCCGGCGCCTCGAACGCGCGGCGCATCACGTTCGAATACGTGATGCTGAAGGGCGTCAACGATTCGATCGCGGAGGCGCGCGAGCTGGTGCGGCTGCTCGCCGGCGTGCCTGCCAAGATCAACCTGATCCCGTTCAATCCCTGGCCGGGAACGGCCTACGAATGCTCGGATTGGGAGACCATCGAGGCGTTCTCCGACGTCGTGTTCCGCGCCGGCTACGCCAGCCCGGTGCGCACGCCGCGCGGCCGCGACATCCTGGCCGCCTGCGGCCAGCTCAAGAGCGAGACCGAAAAGATGCGCGCCCGCGCGCGCATGATGCTGGAAGAGAGCCTCGCGGCCGGACAGGACTGACCGATGGACTTCATCCCCTCCCCCGCCACGCTCGCCGGCTACACGCTCGCCTGCGTCGTGCTGGCGCTGACGCCCGGCCCCGACATGACGCTGTTCCTCGCGCGCACCGTGTCGGGCGGCCGCGCGCACGGCTTCGCGGCGATGCTGGGCGCGGCCACCGGCCTCGTGTTCCACGCCACCATCGCGGCGCTCGGCGTCTCGGCGCTGATCGCCGCCTCGCCGTCCGCCTTCGGAGTCCTGAAGGTCGGGGGCGCGCTCTACCTGCTGTGGCTCGGCTTCAACGCGATCCGGCACGGCGCGGCGCTGCGGGTTGGCGGGCCGGAAGCGCCGGGCACGGCGCGCGGCGCCTATCTCGCCGGCGTCGCGATCAACCTGACGAACCCGAAGGTGATCCTGTTCTTCATCGGCTTCCTGCCGCAGTTCGTCACCGCGGGCGAACCGCACGCGGCGGCCAAGCTCGCGTTCCTCGGCGCCTGGTTCTGGATCATCGGCATGGCGCTCAGCGCCTGCATCATCCTGGTCGCCGAGCGCTTCATCGCCGCGATGCGCGGCAACCCGCGCGCGATGCGGGCGTTCGACTATTGCTTCGCGGGCCTGATGGGCGCCTTCGCTCTCAGGCTCGTGACGGCGACCGCGCGCTAATACTGCGGCAGCGGCGCCACCGAGTTCGGTCCCGCGGGCGCGGACTCCGCCGTCGGCGCGGCGGCCGAGAGCAGGTCCGCGGACCCCGTCGCTTCGTCGGGCGTGGGCACCGGCACGAGGCCGGCGCCGCGCAAGGCGGGCGCATTGAAGCCGCCGTCCTTCAGCAGGATGCGGCGCGCGGCGCCGCGATCGACCGAAGCGGGGGAGGCGACGCCCGGCGCGGCCGGCCCGAAGCCGTCGCCG
>JAGWKJ010000327.1 GCA_028865375.1 Hyphomicrobiales bacterium
GGCGCTCCGATGGTCACGGCGCGGTCGGGCGAGACCTCGGAGACGGTGGCGACGACCGTCGTCTCGGTCGGTCCGTAGGAATTGAAGATGCGCCGGCCAGGCTTGGCCCAGCGCGCCACCAGCGCCGGCGGGCAGGCTTCGCCGCCCAGGATGATCGTGCGCAGCGCGGGCGCGTCGCCCGGCAACAGGCCGAGCAGCGTGGGCACCGTGTCGAGCACGGTCACGCCCGCCGCCTCGATCACGGCGAGCAGCGCTTCCGCGTCGCCCATCAGCTTGCGGTCCGCGACGTGCAGGCGCGCGCCGACGAGATAGGGCAGCCAGATCTCTTCCATCGACAGGTCGAAGGCGACCGAAGCGCCCTGAAGCGCGACGTCGGAGGCGTCGATCCCGTATGTCGCGGCCGCCGCGCGCAGGTATTGGCAGATGTTGGCCTGTTCGACGACGATGCCCTTCGGCTTGCCGGTCGAGCCCGACGTGTAGATCACGTAAGCCGCGTCGCGGCGGTTGGCGCCCATCGCGCGCGCGTCGACCGGCGCGCCCGCGGATATCGCGACTTCCGCGGGCGACACCACGCGGACTTCGATGCCGCGCGCGCGCGGCGCGAAGGCCGGCGCGATCACCAGCAGGTTCGAGGCGGCGTCGGCGAGGCATTCGGCGACGCGGGCCGCCGGCGCGTCGGCGTCGAAGGGCAGCCACGCGGCGCCCGTCTTGGCGATCGCGAGCTGGGCGAGCAGCAGGTCGACGCCGCGCTCCATCCACAGGCCCACGACCGCGCCCGGGCGCGCGCCGAGCGCGACGAGACCGCGCGCGATCGCTTCGGCCTCGGCGTCGACCTGCGCATAAGTCAGTGCTCGGCCGGTCTCGGTCATGCACAGGGCGTCGGGCCGCGCGGCGACGGTGGCGGCGAAGATTTCGGCCAGCGTCTCGTCGCGCAGGAATTCGGGGCGCGCAGGTCCGCGCAGGATCGACGAGGCGGCGGACGATGCGGGCTTGGATCGGGCGACGCCTTCGGGCAGACCCGACAGGATGCCGGTGTCGACGTTGATGCCGTGCATGGAACCGCCCGAACCTTTCCGGGCCGCACGCATGCGCGCGCAGCCACCACGCCCGCGCGAACGCGGGCGGCCGATGTCACGGGTGGTCGATTTCGCGTCTCGCTGGGCGCCTTCGGCCGGCGCTCTTCAATCGCCCCGCTCGCCAGCGATTCCCGAAAGAATCCATTGGCGAGGCTCGCTTTTCCGCTTTTCGGGCTGAACCGATTATGAACGGGACGATGTCCGCCGTTCATGTTCCTGCCGGCAATCTGAACGTCTCATAAAAATCTGTAATTAAATATCAAATCCAATAATAGCGATCGCCCTCGAATATCAACACGCGACCTTGGTGAATTTCGGCGATGGCCGCCTCGTCGCCGGGCAGGCCGCCGATCAGGTTCATCAGGGCGCGAGCGACCCCGCCATGGGAAACGACGAGCGCGTCGCCCGAAAGCGCTTCGAAGAACGGCTTGATGCGCTCCACGAGCTGGGCATAGCTCTCCCCGCCCGGCGGCACGAAGCCCCATTTGTCGCGCGCGCGTCGCGCCTCGGCGGTCGGGTCGATGCGGTCGACTTCGCTCCACATCATGCCTTCCCAATCGCCGAAGCTGATTTCCTTCAGGCGATCGTCCATCGCGAACGGCCGCCCAGCCTCGCCCATGGCGCCGAGCGCGATTTCCATCGTCTCGCGGGTGCGCAGGAGCGGCGAGCACCAGATCGCCGTCGAGGCCATCGTGCGGTCGAAATCGGCGCCGAGATAGGTCTTCACCGAGGCGCCGGCGGCCGCGGCCTGTTCGCGCCCCGCGGGATCGAGCGGGATGTCGCGCTGGCCTTGCAGGCGGCCGGACACGTTCCAAGGCGTCTCGCCGTGGCGGACGTAGATGATGCGGTCGACGACGAGATTGTCCAGCATGGCCGCACCGCATTGTCGCTTGGGCCGGCCCTGTCAAGGCGCGGCGGCCGTGCTAGGCAGCGGCCGATGAGCGATCCCTCCCGCCTCCATCCGCCCCGTCCGATCCTGGCCGCGTCGCTCTGCGTGATGCGCGACGGCAAGGCGCTGGTGGCGCGACGCGGCCGCCCGCCGGGCGAAGGCCTGTGGTCGCTGCCCGGCGGCGCGGTCGAGATCGGCGAAGGCCTGCGCGAGGCGGCCGCGCGCGAAACGCTCGAAGAGACGGGCGTCGAAGCGGCGCCGGTCGCCTTCGTCGATCACGTCGAGGTCGTCGAACGGCAACCCGACGGCGCCGTGCGCCGGCATTTCGTGGTGGCGAGTTTCGTCGGCCGCTGGCGCGCGGGCGAAGCGCGGCCGGGCCCGGAGGCGAGCGAGATCGCCTGGATCGACCCGCTGCGCGGCCCGCCCGGTCCCTCGACGCTCGGGCTCGCGGCGATTTTGCGCCGCGCGGCCGCCATCGAGGCGGCGACGCCGTGAGGTTCGCGATATGCTTGGCGCTGGCCGTCTTCGCCGCCTTGGCGACGCCGGCGAACGCGGCCACGGCCGCCGCGCCGACCGCGCCGACCGCGCCGGCCCCGGCGCCCGCGCCGCCGCCCCTGCCCTATCAGCCGCAATTGCTGCGGCTCGCCCATCTG